>NZ_VFWQ01000013.1:0-212575 GCF_006442705.1 Mesorhizobium sp. B1-1-7
TCGGCTGTTAGTTGTTGCCGAAGAGGTTGTGGTCGGCGCCGAAGACAGGCTTCTGGTCAGCCGGTTCCGACTTCTTGGTCGAAGCCGTGTACGAGTTGTCGGTCGAAGTCACGGCAGGCTGGTTGGCGCCATTGGAGCCATAGTTGTCGCTGCCGGCGAAAGCGCCGCCGGAAACGGCCAGGACGGCGGCGGCAGCAAGGATGATCTTCTTCATTTCAAGTCTCCTGAATTTTGATGAATTTTTGAGTTCGCCAGGACGGCGGGCAAGCCGCCGTCAACTGGCGATCAGCCGTTAGTGGTTACCGAAGAGGTTGTGGTCGGCACCCTGGACAGGCGTCTGAGCAGCCGGTTCCGACTTCTTGACCGAAGCGGTGTACGAGCTGTCGACGGCAGTGGCTGCAGGGGTCGCATTCGAACCGTAATGGTCCGAACTATAATGGTCGCTACCAGCGAAGGCGCTGCCGGAAATGGCCAGAAGGGCGGCGGCAGTGAGAATGATCTTTTTCATTTTGGGTACTCCAGTATTTTTCCGTCCGTCTAGCGGCGTGTCTTGGGATGAAATCGCGTCGTTCGGACAGCCCCGATGTGGGAAAGCCAGATGGTCGTTTCCAATCACGAAGTTGTTCCGCGTGGACCATGAATCCACCACTTGAAATTGTACCACCGGCTTCCACATCAATTTTTTTCTTTTTGATATCAATCGATTAGATAAGACCAAGGGAGCCATCACCAACTGTGTCGGAGGCCCAGCGTTCACAACGTCCTGCACGCACCGTCAACAGAAACGAACCGTTCGGTTCGATTTTAGACTCCGCTAATAGTCACTTTTCGAAACTGTTAACCTTTTTTGGCTCCGGCCAAGGATCAAAAAACAACGTTTGGCGTGCTGGCGACGAGCCGGTTTCAAAGGTCGCGATCCTTGTCCAGACGACTTGCATGCGTGTCGCGCCGCATGGATGCGATGTCGTTTTCATGCCGACGCCGCGATGCGTGCCGTGATTAGATCACGCCATCTCAGGTGCCGCTTCGTGACGACGGAGTGGAGAATTGGGAAGCCGGTCAGAATCCGGCGCTGCCCCCGCAACGGTGGTGGAGTTCAAGTCGCAACGGGAGACCACTGGGCGAAAGCCTGGGAAGGTGTCGCGATGGTCCGCAAGGACGACTCCAGAGCCCGGAAACCAGCCCGAGATTGCTAGAACTCGACTGATCGCGGTGGGCGGTCAAGGGGCGGATGATGCATGCCCGGCTGGCGCCGGCCTGCGTCCGATCCTTCCTCCATCACCACCAGTTCAGTCCTTGGATATGAGGACAGGACATGGATGCTCGCAACGACATGCTGAGGCTCTTGAACAGCCGCAGACAGGGCTTTTCGCTGGAACAGCCCTTTTACACCGATCCGGACTACTTCAAGCTCGACATGGAGCTGATCTGGTATCGCGACTGGCTGTTCATCGGCCATGATTGCGAGTTGCCCAGGCCAGGCAGCTTCATCACCGTGCAGATCGGCGACTATCCGGTCGTGCTGGTGCGCGATCAGCAGGGCAAGATCAACGCCTTCCACAATTCCTGCCGCCATCGCGGCAGCCGCGTCTGCAATACCGACAAGGGCATGGCCGCCAAACTAGTCTGCCCCTACCACCAGTGGACCTATGAGCTGGATGGCCGCCTGCTGTTCGCCCGCCAGATGGCCGAGGGTTTCGACAAGAGCCAGTTCGGGCTGAAGCCGGTCGCCTGCGAAAGCGTCGCCGGCTATATCTTCATCTGCCTGGCGAAGGAGCCGGCCGACTTCGCGCCGATGCGGGCGATGATCGAACCCTACCTCAAGCCGCACCGGCTCGGCGAGGCGAAGATCGCCTTCGAGAGCACGATCATCGAGAAGGGCAACTGGAAGCTCGTCTGGGAAAACAACCGCGAGTGCTATCATTGCGCGGGCAATCACCCGGAATTGTGCAAGACATTCCCGGAAGCACCGACCGTGACCGGCGTGCAGGGCGCCGACAGCGATCCGGAGATGCTGGCGCACTGGGCGAAATGCGAGGCGGCCGGCCTGCCGAGCAAGTTCCGCATCGATCCGGCCGGACAGTATCGCGCCACCCGTGCGCCGCTGCTGCGCGATGCCGTCAGCTACACGATGAACGGCAAGCGGGCGGTGAGGAAGAACCTCTCCGACAGCGTCTCGGCCGACCGCATCGGCACCTTGATGCACTATCACTACCCGACGACATGGAACCATATCCTCATCGACCATGCCGTGACCTTCCGCGTGCTGCCGATCAGCGCCACGGAAACCGCCGTGACGACCAAATGGCTGGTCCACAAGGATGCGGTCGAGGGCGTCGACTACGATCTCGCCGAACTCACCCATGTGTGGACCGAGACCAACGACCAGGACCGCCGCATCGTCGAGGAGAACGCCTTCGGCATCCTGTCGCCGGCCTATGAGCCCGGCCCCTATTCGGAGTTGCACGAGGGAGGCGTCATCCAGTTCGTCGACTGGTACGCCCGCTTCATCGGTCCGCGCCTTGCCGAAGACGAAAAGCCGGCGCTGCGCAGCGTCGCGTGAGCTCATGTTGCCCAAACACGACATGAGCAGGGCAAGAAGGACCAGAGGATGAATGCGATGACGGATCTTGGCCTCTATCGCCATCTCGACCAGATGGCGCCGTGGAACGACCGGCTCCAGGTGCTGGAAGTGATCGGCGTCAGCGATGAGGCGCCCGACGTGAAGACCTTCACCTTCCGGTCCGACAACCAGACCTGGTTCCGCTACAAGCCGGGCCAGTTCGTGACGCTGGAGCTGCCGACATCGGATGGGCCGCTGATGCGCACCTACACGCTGTCATCGTCACCGTCGCGGCCATTCTCGATCGCGGTGACGGTAAAGGCGCAGGCCGGCAGCATCGGGACGCGCTGGATGTTCGACCATCTGGTGCCCGGCTCGCACGTCAAGGCCTATGGGCCGGCAGGCGACTTCTCGCTGCACAGCCATCCGGCGGCCAAATATCTGTTCATCTCGGCCGGTTCGGGCGTGACACCGATGATGTCGATGCTGCGCTGGCTGAACGATTGCGCGCCCTGGACCGATGTCGGCTTCGTCAACTGCGCGCGGCGCCCGGAAGAGATCATCTTCCGAAAGGAGCTCGAACTGCTCGGCGGCCATATGCCCGGCCTGTCGCTCGGCTTCATGATCGAGGAGCGGTCGAGCCGCGAGGGCTGGTACGGCCATATGGGCCGCATCGACGCGATCCGGCTGCCATTGCTGGCGCCGGATTTCCGCGAGCGCGAAATCTTCTGCTGCGGCCCCGATCCCTTCATGCGCGCCGTGCGCGGCATGCTTGAAGCCGCCGGCTTCGACATGACGCAATACCATCAGGAGAGCTTTGCGGTCCCTGCCGTGGAGGAGGTCCCGGCGCCGTTCGCGGCGCCCGCGGAAGGCGGCACGGTTGTTCCGTTCGAAGCGGCAACGCCAATCCGCTTCTCGCTTTCGGAGGTCGACGCCGAATGCGTCGCCGGCCAGACGGTGCTGCAGACGGCGCGCGCTTCGGGCGTGCGGATTCCCGCCGCCTGCGAATTCGGCCTGTGCGGAACCTGCAAGGTGAAGAAGGTCTCCGGCCATGTCGAGATGAGCCACAATGGCGGCATCCTCGATCATGAGATCGACGACGGCTTCATCCTGGCCTGTTGCTCCAAGCCGCTGTCGGCACTGGAAATCGAGGCGTAGTCGGCAGGCAGGGCCTGCGGTCGCGCTCGCCGGGCCTGCGGGCATCTTGCCAAAAACCCTGCAAATGGTTAGACGCCTCTACAACGGTAGGGTTGACCGTGAGGGCCGACGATCATCTGCGCGGCCTGCTTCGGCGGGGAGCAAACATGAGACAATCCGGCATCTATGCCATAGCGAGCAAGGACATCGTCTTTGAATCCTTCGACGGCGAAGCCGTCGTTCTCGACCTGACGACGGGCAAATATTTCGGCTTCTCGGATTCAGGCAGCAGGCTTTGGGATGCGCTGTCGTCCGGCGTGCCTGCCTCCGAACTGGTCGGCGCCGCAACGGCAGCCGGTGCGCTGGGTGCCGCCGAGATTGACGGCTTTGTTTCACAATTGCTCGAATTCGGCTTGCTGGCGGCCGTGACCGATGCCGCGGCAAGACCGGTTCCCAGCGAATTGCTGGCTCAGCTTGCGGGTGCCAGCGAGCCCCTCAAGGTCGATATCCATGACGACCTCGCCGATCTCATCGTCGTTGACCCCATCCACGAGGTCGAGGAACCCCTCGGTTGGCCCGCGGTGAAGCAGGCCCCCTGAGCACGCGCATCAGGCAGTCTCGTCGCTGGACGGCGTCGGAACAGGCAAACCATGCCGAAAGTCACTCTCGAGAACCTGGCGGACTACGCACGTCATGTACTGGTGCAGGCCGAAAGCAGCGCCACGCATTATCCGCTGACGCGCAAGGTGGGCCTGCCGCATCTCGAGCTGACCGCGCATCTGAGTGCCGGCGCGTTGGCGGATGCCGTCGTTCATGGCTTTGTCGCAGCCCCGGGCAACCGAGCAGCTGCCGATACCTGCCGCATCTTCGTCGCGCATCCCGGCGTGGATGGCATCGCGGCGCCGGCCAGTTGGGGCCAAGGACCCTTCACGCAGCATGCCTTCGCCAGCCGGCTGGCGGAAGCCGGACTGCGCGGCAACCATTTCCACGACCTGGATTTCTGGCAGTTCTACGACCCCGATCGCCGTCTGGGCGTGCAACTGATGACGGCCGATGACAGGTTCCCGCCTTGGGAGCCGGGGGCGCCGCTCCGCCCCTTCCTGCATTGGGAATATGCGGCGCGCGGCATGCGGCTGGCCCATGCGGGCACGCTGGGTGTCGGCGGCAAGGGAATTCTGCTCGCCGGATCGGGCGGCGCCGGCAAATCGGGAACGGTTGTCGCCGGCCTGCTCAACGGGCTCGACAGTGTCGGCGACGACTATGTGCTGATCGACCTTGCCAACGGGCCGACCGCGCATCCGTTGTTTGCCACGCTCAAACAGGATCCCGAAGGTTTCGGGCGGCTGGGCTTGAAACACCGGCTGAAGTCCTACGGTCTGCTCAACTGGCAAGGCAAGCACCAGTTCCGCATCGATGATATCGCGGCACGGCCAATACCCGCGCGGCTGGACATCGTCGCGTTGATGGTGCCTCATATCAGCGGGGGCGAGGCAAGTTCGATCATGCCCGTGTCGCGCAAGGCGGCAATGATTGCACTGGCGCCGTCCGGCATCTCGCAAATGCCTGGCGAGCGCGAGAGCGGCTTTCGCTTTTTCAGCGACCTCACCCGGCAGCTGCCATGCTACCAGCTCTCGCTGGGGACGCGCCCACAGGAGATCGCCGGCACGATTTCGGATTTCATCATGCGGAGCAACGCGTGAGATTGAGCGTCATCATGCCCGTCTACAACCGCGAGCACTATGTTGTTGCGGCCTTGCGATCGCTGCTCAGGCAGCGGGACGATGCCGAGCTCGATGTCATCGTCGTCGATGACGGGTCGACGGATGGCACCGCGGACACCGTCCGCGCCGTCATGCGGGAAGCATCGTGCATCCGGCTTTTCCACCAGGCCCACCAGGGTGTGGCAAGTGCGCGCAACACCGGCCTTGGCCAATTGCAGCCGCAGACGCAATTCGTATCGTTCCTGGACTCCGATGACATCTCGCCAGCCGGACGCTTCAAGGCCGACCTCGTCCATTTCAAAGCCGATCCGAGCCTGGACCTGACCTATTCCCTGATGATGATGGTCGAAGATCTCGACGACGAGATGCTGGAGCCGACCCCTGGCAGCCGCCGCAAGATCGCCCGAGGGCTTTCCTTGGCGGCAGGAACATTCAGCAGGAGGCTTATCGACCGGATCGGCAGCTTTGACGAGGCATTCCGTCAGGCCGAAGATACAGATTACCTGCTGCGCGTCTTTGAGAGCGGCCCCAGATTCGTGATGCCAGACACCATTGCGCTCTACTACAGACGCCACCCCGGCAACATGACCAGGGAGCCCGGCGTACCGCTTCGCGAGTACATGCGTGCGATCCACAAGTCGATGAAGCGGCGCAAGGCGGATCCCTCGCTGCATACGGTCGACGGCATTTTCGACCTGAAAGACTCCGCCGACTGGCGGTTCATGTGATATGTCGGGCGGCGAATTCATGATCCGGGGCGACACATGAAGCTGAGCGTGATCATGCCGGTCCACAATCGCGAACAGTTCGTTGGCCTCGCGCTGCGCTCGCTGCTCAGGCAACGCGAAAACGTCGATCTCGACATTATCGTCATCGACGATGGGTCGACCGACGGCACGGCGGCCGTCGTGCGGTCATTGGTGGACCAGGCGCCGTGCATACGTCTTTTCCAGCAGGCCAATGGCGGGGTCACCAGGGCGCGCAATGCCGGGCTGAAACAATTGCTGGCGCAGACGCGGCTGGTATCGTTTCTCGATTCCGACGACATCTCGCCGATAGGGCGCTTCGCGGCGGATATCGCCTGCTTCGAAGAGGATCCTGGCCTCGACCTGACCTATTCGCGCATGACGCTGGTCGACAAGATCGATGGCGAGACGCTGGAGCCGGCCGCCGACAGCCACGCCATCACTGTGCGGGGAATCCACCTGTCAGCCGGGATTTTTGCACGGGACCTCATCGAGCGCACCGGCGGCTTCGACGAGGACTTCAGGCAGGCGGAGGACACCGACTATCTGTTGCGCATCTTCGAGAGCCAGGCAAAATACATTATGCCCGATACGGTGGCTCTCTATTACAGGCGTCATCCCGGCAACATGACCAAGGAAGCCGATGTGCCCTTTCGCGAGTTCATGCGCGCCATCCACAAGTCGATGAAGCGCCGCAAGGCAGACCCCGGCTTGCGTCGGGTCGAGGGGATATTCGACTTCAAGGATCTCGCGCAGTGGCGGTTCCTGTAATGGCGGGCTACGGCGTCGTCATTCCGGCATTCAACGCGGCCGCAACCATCGGCGCGGCGCTGGACTCCGTTCTGGCCCAGACGATCAAGGCGGAAGCCATCGTCGTGGTCGATGACGGTTCGACCGACGATACGGTTGCCGTGATCGAGGCGATGAACCTGCCGGTGACGGTGCTGCGGCAAGAGAATGCAGGCCCCGGAAGCGCCACCACCAGGGGTTTTGACGCGCTCTCGACCCCGTTCGTCGCGACGCTCGACGCCGACGATCTGTGGCTGCCGGACAAGATCGAAAAACAGCTGGCCTGCCTCGACCGTGATCCCGGAACAGCGGGCGTCTTTGCGCACTGGCGGACATTTCGCGGCGACAGGCCCGATTTGCCCGAGACGACCAGCGTGGCAGGCTGGTCGCGCACGACGATGATGATCCGTCAGGAGGTGGTGACGGCCGTCGGCCCCATTGTCGACCCACAAGGCGGCCGCGGCGAGATGATCGACTGGATCGCCCGGGTTCGCGAGGCAGGCTTTGTCCTTGCCATGCTCGACGACGTGCTGGCCTTGCGCCGCATCAGGCCCGGCAGCCTCTCCCATGGACGCGATCCAGCGCGCGATCGCGGCTATCTCGAAGTCGCAAGGCTGGCCATGAAAAGGCGCGCGCAAGGCAGAGCGGGTGGCGGCTGATGGCCAAGGCTGTCCGCCGCATCACCCGCCGGTTTCCCGACTATGGTTGGTCCTGGCCGACCGGGGGTCTCGACCAGTTGCTCAAGGCGGCACTGCTCGATGACGAGGAAGCGGCAAGCCAATGCGCGATGCACTGGTTGGCCGCGAACGACATCGATCTCGTCTCCTTCCGCGAACACCGGCTGCTGGCCGCCATTTCGGACCGATTCGGCAGGAAATTGGCTGGCCATGCCGCCTTCCCACGGCTCGTGGGCCTGCAGAAGATGCTGTGGACCAAGTCGCGGATGGCGATGCGCGAAGCCGAACCGGCACTGAAGGCGATGGCGGATGCCGGATGCATGGTGATGCTCATCAAGGGCGCCAGCCGAATTGCCCTCGACGCGGCGGCGCAGCGCGGCCGGGTGGCGCACGACATCGACATACTGGTGCGGCCGCAGGACATGCAAACGGCCTTCGATGTGCTGCGCGACCGCGAGTGGCAGATCGCCACCGGCGTCAGCCCGCAATATCTGAGGACAAGACTGGCCTCGCTGCGCTCGATGAACTTTTTCAAGGGCAATTTTGGCGACATCGACCTGCACCAGCTTGCCTATGACGGTTCGCAGCAGAGCGATGAAGACGACCTCGCCATCTGGCGGCGGGCGGATACCGCCATTTTCAGCGGAGTCGGCGTGCTGGTGCCGTCGCCCGCCGACCGGATCGCGCTTGCCATCGCGCATGGCGGGCTCGACGCCCACACGCACAGCGACTGGCTGGTCGATTGCACCGTGGCCATTCGCGGCGGCGATGTCGACTGGGACGTGTTCCTCGATGTCGTGGCCAGGCGCGGCCTTGCCGTTGCCGCGGCGGTGGCGCTCTCCTACCTCGCGCTTGAAATTGGCGTGGCGGCGCCGGACAGGGTGCTGGCCCATGTGCTGGAGATGGCCGACAGCGCCGGCCCCTCGCGCTGGTCCGGCGTGCTGCAGGCCAAGCCACGAACCGATTTCGGCAGGCTGGTCTGGCTGTCACGCGGCCTTGCCAAGCAATTGCGGCTGCGCCGCAAGAGCGGCCGCCTGCGGCAGGAACCGCCCGCCAAGGCCTGGCGGAGCAAGCCGGGCCGCCCCGAACCGCTGAATGCATCGTCGCCACCGGCGTTCTCCCAGGCCATACCCTGTCCGCGAACGGCGGGGGACATGATGCTGGACATCACCGTCAGGATCAGTGTGCCACCGGTCCGGCGCCGCATCGAGATGGAGATCAATGCCGATGACGACCATGTCGCGCGCCTGCGCGCCATGGCCATCAGCCGATCCGGTGGAGAAAGGGTTCTGCGTTTTCGCGGCAAGGTGACGCTTGACGGCGAACGGCAGGCCATGACGCTGGAGGCGCGACCCTCCCGGCAATTCCGCCGGTGGGACGATGCGGAGACCGTCGCCACCTATGGCGCGCTGCCGTTCCAACTGATCTCGGCGACATTTTCGCCGCTGCGCTGACAGAAACGCTGCGCCGTCACCTGGCTCCATGGTAACGAGGATGTCCCGCGGCAGAAGCCCCTCCAGTATGGCTCATGCGGCACCCTCGTCCGGCTTGGTCACCCGCCGCAATGTCAAATTGATCCGCCCACCGTTTTTCAGCAGTGCCGAGGTCGACGGGTAGATGCGGTCGACGCCGTGGAAGGCGAGACGGCCCTCGCCGCCGAGCACGACAACGTCGCCGCTCTTCAACCTGAAGGATTTGGTGCCGCCGTCACGCGTCGTCTGGCCGACCCTGAACAGGCAATCGTCGCCCAGCGAAACGGAGACGACCGGCGCCGAGAAATCCACCTCGTCGCGGTCCTGGTGCAGGCCCATCTTCGCTTCGGCCGTGTAGAAATTGACCAGGCAGGCTTCCGGCGGATGCCGATAACCGGAGACCTGTCGCCACAGGTCGAGCAGACGGTCCGGAATAGGTGGCCACGGCATCCCGGTCACCGGATGCGTCGGCTGGTAGCGATAGCCTCGTTCCTTGTCGGTGACCCAGCCAAGCGGGCCGCAATTGGTCATCCGCACGCTCATCTCCTTGCCGGTGCGCGGCATCGCCGGCACGAACAGCGGAGCCTGCTGGACGATGCTTCTCACATCCTCGACCAGCGCCTCCTGGGCGGCGCGCGGCAGATAGGCCGGCATATGGCGGACGCCCTTGGGTAGGACGAGCATTGGATTGCCTCGCATGGCGATGGTTCGTCGCCCCAACATGCCACTATCGAACACAAACGGCGACCCGAAAGCCGTCGATCGCCGGCAGGCCCCACGCCTGGGAAACTGGCGACGAATTCGTCTGTCGAATTTGTGGCGACGGCGGTTGACTAGGAAACATGACTCCCATAGTCAACATTTGAACTTGAGTATTTCAGACAACAATTCGAATGCGGGCGGCGGAAGTGACCGCCTGCTGCGAACAGTGGAATGAGGCATATCAAGTGGCGTTTCATCAGGGATTTAAGGGGGGTTCTCGCGACCGGGCCTGGTATCACGGCGGGCTTGTCGCCACGACGTGCCTGTCGGCGCTGCTTGCCGCCGGTCATGCAGCCGCCCAGCAAGCAGGCGCCGAGGCAGGCGACGGCACGGCAGTGCTCGAGCCGATCACGGTCAGCGGCAAGGGCGGCCGGGTCGCTTCCCGGGATGACGACAAGACGGTGGCCGCCAAGCGCAGCTCCGGTGCGACCAAGACGGATATGCCGCTCATCGAAACGCCGCGCTCCGTCTCGGTGGTGACGCGCAAGGAGATCGAGGAGCGCGGCGCGCAGGACATCATCGAAGCGGTGCGCTATTCGGCGGGCGTCAGCACCGGCGCCTATGGCTTCGATCCGCGCTTCGACCAGATCTATATCCGCGGCTACGACGCCACGACGCTCGGCGATTACAAGGACGGCCTGCGCCAGCCCTACATCAATTACGGCACGTTTCGCACCGACCCCTATTCGCTGGAACGCGTCGAGGTCATCAAGGGACCGGTGTCGGTGCTTTACGGGGCGGGGACGCCGGCCGGCATCGTCAACAAGGTGCCCAAGCTGCCCACCGAGGACAGGATCCGGGAAGTCGAACTGCTTTATGGCACGAAGGACAGGGCGCAGGCCGCCTTCGATTTCGGCGGCCCCGTCACGGAAGGCAGCGACGATTTCCTCTACCGGATCGTCGGCCTGGCGCGAAACGGCGACACCAATTTCGACATCGCCGACGACCGCTATTTGCTGCAGCCGTCGCTGACCTGGAACCCCGATGCGGCGACATCCTTCACCATCTACGGGCTGGTGCAGGCCGACGAGACCGATTCCAATGTCGGCGCGATCACCGACCCGTCTGGAAAGGTCCATGCCTTGCGCGAGAGCGATCCGGACTATGACTATCAGAAGATCCGGCAGCAGCAGGTCGGCTACAAGTTCGAGCACGATTTCGGCGGCGGCATCACGTTCCGCCAGAACCTCCGCTACTCCCACCTCGACCTGAGGTCGCGCTATCTCGCGATCTCCAGTTGGACAGGCACGGTCGCGCATCGTTATGCGACTTCGATCCGTGACGAAATGAACGTGTTCCAGGCCGACAACCAGGTCGAAGCCAAGTTCGACACAGGAGCACTCGCCCATACGGTGCTACTCGGCCTCGACTATACGAACCTGACCTCGTCCTTCGGTTACGGGTTCGATGCGGCCGATCCCGCCTACGATTTCGATATCGCCAATCCAACCTACGGTGTGTCCGGGCCGACGCCGGGCACCGCGTTCTCGGCTTCCGATGCGGATCTGCGCCAGACCGGCGTCTATGCGCTGGATCAGGTCGAGCTGGACAGATGGCGCTTCACGCTTGGCGGGCGCCAGACATGGGTCGAGCAGACACGCGACTACGCAACCGGCGATTCCGAAGTGGTCGACAAGAACGCCTTCAGCATGCAGGCCGGCGCGCTCTATCTGTTCGACAATGGCGTCGCACCCTTCGCGAGTTATGCGACCTCGTTCGAGCCGGTCACGAATCGTTCAGCGGACGGCCCCGGCATTCTCCAGCCGACGAAGGGCGAGCAATTCGAACTGGGGATCAAATACCAGCCGCCGGGAACCGACATCCTGCTGTCGGCAGTCGCCTATCATCTCGTCGAGAAGAACAAGCCGGTCGTCGTCGACGCCAACCTGGGCACCTACCGGGCGCTGGGCGAAGTCACCAGCAATGGTTTTGAGCTGGAGGCGCGCGCGGCCATCATGGACGGCCTGGATGTCATCGCGGCCTATAACTACAACCATGCCGAGATCACGGGCGGTGATCCCGACTCGACGGAGATCGGCAAGGTTCCGGCCGTCACACCCGAGCATGTCGCGAGCCTCTGGGCCAACTACAAGTTCGACGAGGGCAGTGCGGTTCCGGGGCTTTCGGTCGGAGCCGGCGTGCGGTTGCTCAGCGCCACCTATACCGACACCACCAACACCACCAAGAATGATGCCGCGGTCTATCTCGATGCCTCGGCGTCCTATGATTTCGGCGCCATCGACAAGAAGTATGAAGGTGTCAGCGCCGCCTTCGCCGTCCGCAACATCGCCGATGACCGCGCGACGGTGTGCAACAGCGGCTATTGCTACATGGGCCAGGGCCGCAACATCACGGCTTCGCTGAAGCGCCGCTGGTAGAATCGAAAACGCCGCGCATCCTTTGAGGTACGCGGCGCTTGATTTCGCCGTCTCGAAACTGCGCGACCTGGTGGTCGCGTCAGGGGATGCGCAGGACCTGGCCCGGGTAGATCTTGTCGGGATGGGTCAGCATCGGCTTGTTGGCCTCGAAGATGACGGTGTTCTTGGCGCCCTGGCCCTTGCCGTAGCTTTTCTCGGCGATCTTCCAGAGGTTGTCGCCCTTCTGCACGGTGTAGAAGGTCGGCTCCTTGGCGGGGGCGGCCGACTTGCCGGCGTCCGGTGCGACCTGCAGCTCGTCGGCCTGCACCTTGGAGACGCCCAGCGTGTTGCCGACGGCGATGACCGCCTTTTCGAAGATCGACTGGTCCTTGACGACGCCCTTCAGCACCGCCGTATCGCCTTGAACGACGACTTGCACGCCATCGGTGCCGAGCTTGTGCGAATCGAGTTCCTTTTTGAGGGTGTCGGCCGTGGGTGCGGTTTCGTCGTCGCCGCCGATGCCCAGTTTCTTGCCGACGCTCTTGACGAAATCGAACATGCCCATCGTTGGTCTCCGTTGCTGTGGTGGGTGACCGCAGCTTGCCACCTGCAACCCAGAATTGGAAGCCGCCCGCGCCCTGCAGCTTTCGCGGTGCTTAATCGTTCTCTACCCGGCCGCGCAGCTTCTTGATCGTGCCGCGACCGGCCTTGCTCTTCAGCCGCCGTTCCACCGCGCCTTTCGAGGGCCGCGTCTTCTTGCGTGGCGGCGGTGGCGGCTCGGCGGCCTTGGCGACCAGTGCGGTCAGCCTTGCGCGCGCATCGGCGCGGTTCTGTTCCTGGGTGCGGAAGCGTCCGGCCTCGATGACGATGACGCCGTCCTTGGTGGCGCGCTGGCCGGCAAGCTTGATGGTGCGGGCCCGCACGCGTTCCGACAGGCCCGCGGCGTTTTGCGCATCGAAGCGCAGCTGCACCGCCGTGGCCACCTTGTTGACGTTCTGGCCGCCGGGACCCGACGAGCGGATGAAATCCTCGTGCAGGTCGCCCGGATGGATCACGGCTTCGCCGGATATGATGATGTCGTCGTCGATCGGCATGCCGCAGTCATGGCGCGGCGGGCCGAAAAAGAAAAGGCCCGATCGAAACCCAGCCCCCTAACCAAAATGTGGTCGCAAAGCTGGGACATGCGTCCACTTTGCGACGATTGCTTGAGATGTTGGGAAGCGTCGTGGAGCAGGCAAGCCGGGCCTGATCAGTTTGATCTGTCGAGACTATCCAACAGTTCAGCCAAGGCGCTCGCATATTCCTTGTCCCCGATACTCGTTTTTTGGCCGTCCTCATTTTCGGATCGCCGACTCATAGCGGTGGCGAGCGCTGCGCCATGCGTGAAGTCGACGAGAATGCTCACCCATAGCTGTGATCGCGACGGCGGTAGGCCAAGTTCGCGTAGCAGTGTCCTCAGGTCGTCGGTGATGCGCTTCGCTTGATCGGGAAAGACGGATGGTCTGCTGAAAATAGTGAGCGTCAGGCCGGGGTGTTGCACCACCTGCGATTGATAGGACTGCAAGAGCTCCTCCAGCCGCGTTCGAGCACTTCCTTTCTGTGGAGCGGCGACACCCGCATAGACCCTTTCCGACAGCGCCCTGATCAGCCCGTCTCGATCGCCAAAGTGGTGGTAGATGGTCATCGGATTGATCCCCGACCTCTTGGCCAGGGCACGCATGGTCAGCGCTTCGGCACCTTCACCGTCCAGAATCTCAAGTGCCGTGGAAAGCATCGCCCCGGGGGTGACGCCTACCTGATCACGGGGTGGTCGTCCGCGCTGCCGTGCGGTCACGCTGCCAACCGATAACGCGATTGAACGAGCCCAGAAGGAAACGATCGGGTCTCTTCGTGGATCAGGCAAATGTCCGATGCTGTCGGACCGAACAAGGAGCGGCCGCTACCGAGCAGGATCGGCACCCGCGTGATTGTCATGTCGTCGATCAAACCTAGTTGCAGGAAGGACTGGATAACCAGCCCACCGTCTACATAGACGTGGCGGCATCCCTCGGCCTCCAGCATCGTCATTGCCTGCTCAGGGGACTTTCCAGAAAAACGGACTCTGCCTTCAAGCTCGTCAGGAACCGGCTGATCCGCGAGCGTGGCTGAGAGAACAAGAACCGGACGCCTATAAAACCAGGGCCTCACGTCTCGGACGGCTTCGAAAGTGCCGCGCCCCATGACGACTGCGTCGACCTTTTCAATGAAATCGTCCATGCCGTGGTTTTCAGACGGATCGTCGCGTTCGAGCAGCCATTCGATTTCGCCGTCGTCCCTGGCGATGAATCCGTCAAGGCTGGTTGCAATGAATACATGACCTTTGATCATCCCACACCTCGATAATTATACGCCGTATAATTATCGAGGAAGCCGCGGACGTCAATCCGCAGCGACTGGATAGAGTTGGATTTTCGCCTGTTTCAGATTTTTCCAGTAAGAGAAAACCCCATAAAGCCTTGCGACTTATGGGGTTCCGCGAAAGCCTCAAAATGACGTCCACATTTCAGTTAAGGGCTGGCGATCGAAACCGGACCTTCAATGGTGCTGGCAATGTGCCAACCGCTTGGGATGCCAAGCGATTGGACGATTATTCCGCCGCTTCCTGCATACGGGGTGCCGCACCCAGTACGACGGCATCGACATGGCTTTCGAATTTCTCGAAGTTGACGGCGAACATGCCGACCAGCCTTGCTGCCTGCCGGTCATAGCCAGCCTTGTCGGCCCACGTCGAGCGCGGATCGAGAATGGCGCTGTCGACGCCAGGCACGGTCACCGGCACCTCGAAGCCGAAATTGGCGTCGGTGCGGAATTCGGTTGCCTTCAACGAGCCATCGAGAGCGGCGGCAAGCAGCGCGCGCGTCGCCTTGATCGGCATGCGCTTGCCGGTGCCGTAGGCGCCGCCGGTCCAGCCGGTGTTGACCAGCCAGCAATCGGCGCCGTGAAGGGCGATGAGCTCGCGCAGCAGATTGCCGTATTCCGACGGATGGCGCGGCATGAACGGCGCACCGAAGCAGGTCGAGAACGTCGCCTCGGGCTCGGTGACGCCCTTTTCGGTTCCGGCCACCTTGGCGGTGTAGCCGGACAGGAAGTGATACATCGCCTGCGCCGGCGTCAGCCGCGCGATCGGCGGCATCACGCCGAAAGCGTCGGCGGTCAGCATGATGATGTTCTTGGGATGGCTGGCGCGCCCGGTCTTCGAGGCGTTGGGGATGAAGTCGAGCGGGTAGGCGCAGCGCGTGTTCTCGGTGAGCCGGCCGTCGTTGAAATCCGGCGCGCCATCGGCGTCGAGGATGACATTTTCCAGCACGGTGCCGAAGCGCTGCGTGGTGGCGAAGATCTCCGGCTCGGCTTCGGCCGACAGCTTGATCGTCTTGGCGTAGCAGCCGCCTTCGAAATTGAAGATGCCGTGCGGCCCCCAGCCATGCTCGTCGTCGCCGATCAGCGTGCGCGACGGATCGGCCGACAACGTGGTCTTGCCGGTGCCCGACAGGCCGAAGAAGATGGCGGCGTCGCCGCCGGCACCTTCATTGGCCGAGCAGTGCATCGGCATCACGCCTTTTTCCGGCAACAGATAGTTGAGCATGGTGAACACCGACTTCTTCATCTCGCCGGCATAGGAGGTGCCGCCGATCAGCACGATCTTGCGGGTCAGATCGACGGCGATCACCGTTTCGGTGCGGCTGCCGTGGCGGGCGGGATCGGCGCGGAAGGACGGCAGGTCGATAATCGTCATCTCGGGCAGGAACTGCTCGAGTTCCGTCTTGCCCGGACGGATCAGAAGATTGCGGATGAACAGCGAGTGCCAGGCGAATTCGGTGATCACCCTGGTGGGCAGCTTCAGCTCGGCATCGGCGCCGCCGACCAGGTCCTGTACATAAAGATCCTTGTCCTCGGCGTGGGCGCGGAAATCGGCAAGCAGCGTTTCAAACTGGGCCGGCGAGATCGCCCTGTTGTTGTCCCACCAGACATGCGGCTCGGTGGCAGCGTCGCGGACCACGAACTTGTCCTTGGGAGAACGGCCTGTGTGCTGGCCGGTCTCGGCGACCAGCGCGCCATGCGCGGTCAGCCGGGCCTCATTGCGCCGGATCGATTCCTCGTAAAGGGCAGCCGCACCGAAATTGTAGCGCACCACGCCAGAGGTTTTCAGGCCGATACGATCGATCGCGCAAGCAGGATTGCGTGTGCCGACTTCCGACATGGGTGTCCCTTCTTAGATTTTCCGCATCTTTGCCGGCGCATTTCCGGCATGCCCACTACGCAGGCTAAGATGGTCAGAACCAGAAAAGCCAAATGATATCAAATCATTAATCGATTTAAATATTTTGAAAGTTGTTTAAATCGTTTATATATGCGAAAAGTTTCACGGTTGCCCAAAGGATTGGCGATGTTCGTTCGTCCAATCCATGTCGAGGTTGGATTGTGGCCGGCGGCACCCCGCGCGTGACAGCGGACAAGGCCTATGCCACATTTTGTACCTAATTTGTCCTGCAAAAGCCCCTTCTCTACTAAAGAAGGGACAGCTCATGAGGGAGCCGCTTGAAATGGCAACAATCGCGCTTGTCGATGACGACCGCAACATTCTGACGTCGGTGTCGATCGCCCTCGAATCCGAGGGATATCGCGTCGAGACCTACACGGATGGTGCGTCCGCGCTGGAAGGCCTGGCGGCGCGCCCGCCGAATCTTGCCATCCTCGACATCAAGATGCCGCGCATGGACGGCATGGAGCTTCTGCGCCGGATGCGCCAGAAGTCCGACCTGCCGGTGATCTTCCTGACCTCCAAGGACGACGAGATCGATGAATTGTTCGGCCTCAAGATGGGCGCCGACGACTTCATCCGCAAACCGTTCTCGCAGCGCCTGCTGGTCGAGCGGGTACGGGCCGTCCTGCGCCGAGCCAGCGCCCGCGAGGCCGCGGCAAAAGCGCCCAGCCAGCAGGCCCGTTCGCTCGAGCGCGGCCAACTCGTCATGGACCAGGAACGCCACACCTGCACCTGGAAGGGCGAGCCGGTGACGCTCACCGTCACCGAATTCCTGATCCTGCATTCGCTGGCGCAGCGCCCTGGTGTGGTAAAAAGCCGTGATGCGTTGATGGATTCGGCCTATGATGAACAGGTCTATGTCGATGACCGTACGATCGACAGCCACATCAAGCGGCTGCGAAAGAAGTTCAAGGCTGTCGACGACGACTTCGAGATGATCGAAACCCTTTACGGAGTCGGATACCGGTTCCGCGAGGCGTGAATAGGCAGTAGGCAGTAGGGAATAGTCAGTAGTCCGTTTTTGAATGGTGCGAGCGGCCCACTCACACATGGCCACGATCTCAGCCACTTCTCTATTCCCTACTGCCTACTCACTACTCACTAACTAGGCGGGAGCTGCTATTCGATGGCAGTGGAAGCACAGCGAAGCAGGCCGACGGGCGCCGCCAGGCGGCCGTCGCGCATCATGCCGTCCTTCGTTTCGAAGATCACGGTGCCGATGCGCCGCTTCCTCGGCCACCACATCTTTTCCAGCCTGACGCGGCGCATCCTGTTCCTCAACCTTGCCGGACTGGCTGTCCTGGTCACCGGCATCCTCTACCTCAACACATTTCGCGACGGGTTGATCGACGCCCGCGTCGAAAGCCTGATGACGCAGGGCGAGATCATCGCCGGTGCGATCGCGGCGTCAGCGACGGTCGAGACCGATTCGATCAGCATCGACCCGGAAAAGCTGCTTGAGCTGCAGGCCGGCGAAAGCCTCGGGCCCGGTTCGGACCAGCTCGACAATCTCGACTTCCCGATCAATCCGGAGCGCGTCGCGCCGGTGCTGCGGCGGCTGATCTCGCCGACGCGGACACGGGCCCGCATCTATGACCGCGACGCCAATTTGCTGCTCGATTCGCGCCATCTCTATTCGCGCGGCCAGATCCTGCGCTACGACCTGCCGCCGGTCGAGGAGGAGGAGCCCGACCTCGTCGAGCGCATCCAGAAGTTCATCTTCGACTTCTTCCGCAACACCGACCTGCCGGTCTATCGCGAGCAGCCGGGCGGCAATGGCGCTGCCTTCCCGGAAGTGGTCAAGGCGCTGACCGGCAGCCCGTCGACCATCGTCCGCGTCTCCGAACAGGGCGAGCAGATCGTTTCGGTGGCGGTGCCGATCCAGCGCTTCCGCGCCGTCCTCGGCGTGCTGATGCTGTCGACCGAAGGCGGCGACATCGACAAGATCGTCGCCGCTGAACGCAAGGCGATCCTGCGCGTGTTCGGCATCGCGGCTCTGGTCACCGCCATCCTGTCGATGCTTTTGGCTTCGACCATCGCCAACCCGCTGCGCCGGCTGTCTGCCGCGGCGGTGCGGGTCCGGCGCGGCGTCAAGAGCCGCGAGGAAATCCCGGATTTTTCCGACCGCCAGGACGAGATCGGCAATCTGTCGATCGCCGTGCGCGACATGACCAACGCGCTCTATGCGCGCATCGAGGCGATCGAGAGCTTCGCCGCCGATGTTTCACATGAATTGAAGAACCCGCTGACCTCGCTGCGCAGCGCGGTCGAAACCTTGCCGCTGGCCAAGAACGACAATTCGCGCAGCCGGCTGATGGAGATCATCCAGCACGACGTCAGGCGGCTGGACCGGCTCATCACTGACATTTCCGACGCCTCGCGTCTCGACGCCGAGCTCGCGCGCGAAGACGCCGGGACGGTGGACCTGAAGAAATTCATCACCGACCTCGTCGCCGTGTCGCGCGAGACCACCCGCAACAAGAAGGCTGTCGAGATCGAGCTCAAGGTCGCCAAGCTGCCGCAGGGCGTCAAAGGCTATTTCGTCGTCGGGCACGATCTGCGCATCGGCCAGGTCATCACCAATCTGATCGAAAACGCCCGCTCCTTCGTTCCCGAGGACCATGGCCACATCAGCCTGTCGCTGGCGCGTGCCGGCAAGTTCAACATCCTCACCATAGACGACAACGGTCCCGGCATCCGCGCCGACAACATCGACCGCATCTTCGAACGCTTCTACACCGACCGGCCGGCCGGCGAGGCCTTCGGCCAGAATTCGGGCCTTGGCCTGTCGATCTCCAGGCAGATCGTCGAGGCCCATGGCGGCACGCTGACCGCCGAAAACATCCCCGGCACCAAGCCCGGCGAGATCAAGGGGGCGCGCTTCGTCGTGACGCTGCCGGCCGATGCGTGATTGCTGGTCCAGTCGTGCGGCCTGAAAACATTCACGCTACGGGCTTGCTGATCGGCGAGCGCGGCATTCTCGTCAGCGGGGCTTCGGGTTCGGGCAAGACGACGCTGGCGCTGGCGCTGATCGACCATTGCCGCCAGCGCGGCCTGTTCTCACGGCTCATCGGCGACGATCAGCTTTTCGCCGAGGCGCATGCGGGGCGGCTGGTGTGCCGCGCGCCCGCCACCATAGAAGGTCTCGCCGAGGTGCCGGGACTTGGGCCGCGGCCGCTGGCGTTCGAACCTGCCTGCGTCGTCGACCTGCATGTGCGCCTGCTGCCGGCTGGTGAAATCGCCCGCTTCCAGGAGGACGCCAGCGACGACATCGCCGGCTGCGCGGTACCGCGGATCGATCTTGCCGAGCGCAATGTCCAGGCTGCCTTGCCGGCCGTGATGGCGCGGCTGTCGATCATGCCTTTTCTATGATCCACCCCCGGTTTTTTGCTGCAATGCGTCAAAATGGCATGGGCCGGCGCAATTTTGGGCTTGTCAACGGGCCTCGCGTCGACAAGATAGCGCTCCCGCCGCCTGGAATGGCTGGCGAGCATAAAATGCGCCTGTGAAGCGGCGATGACGGGAGCCACCAAAGAATGATCGGACTCGTGCTTGTAACGCACGGTCAACTGGCCACCGAGTTCAGACATGCCGTCGAACATGTCGTCGGGCCACAAGACAATTTCGAAACCGTGGCGATCGGTGCCGACGACGATATGGAGCAGCGTCGCCGCGACATCATCGACGCCGTGGCCCGCGTCGATACCGGGGCGGGCGTGATCGTGCTGACCGACATGTTCGGCGGCACGCCGTCGAACCTTGCCATCTCGGTGATGGAGTCAGGCCGCACCGAAGTGATCGCCGGCATGAACCTGCCGATGCTGATCAAGCTGTCATCGATCCGCAAGGGCGACAACATGGCCGCAGCGCTCGACGAGGCGCAGGCCGCCGGCCGCAAATACATCAACGTCGCCAGCCAGCTTCTGAGCAGCAAATGAACGCACTATCCCCGGAAAAAGACCAGATCGTCCGGGAGTTTCCTATCGTCAACCAGCGCGGCCTGCATGCGCGCGCCTCGGCGAAGTTCGTCCAGCTCGCCAGCGGTTTCGACGCCTCCGTCCATGTCGAGAAGGACGGCGTCAAGGTCGGCGGCACGTCGATCATGGGCCTGATGATGCTTGCGGCCAGTCCTGGATACTCGATCCGCGTCACCGCCAGCGGCCCGGAAGCGCTTGAGGTCATGGACGCGCTGGAGCAGCTCGTCGCCTCCCGCTTCGGCGAGGAAAGCTGACCCGAAGGCCCAGCCTAAGCAGCCTCTAGGGACATGCAGGGATAAAGATTTCTTTATATCCCATTGTCGTCTCGGCGCCGATCTGCTAGTCAGGCCGGCAATTCGCGCCCTTCCACGCGCCAACCGGCGCGGGCGCATCCGCAACCAATTCGCACGCACAACACTTCGCACGGAGCACTGCCATGACGGGTAGCAAGGACTATGTGGTCGCCGACATCTCGCTTGCCGGCTGGGGCCGCAAGGAACTGGATATCGCCGAAACCGAAATGCCGGGCCTGATGGCCTGCCGCGAGGAATTCGGCGCCAAGAAACCGCTCAAGGGCGCGCGCATCACCGGCTCGCTGCACATGACCATCCAGACCGCAGTGCTGATCGAGACGCTGAAGGCGCTCGGCGCCGATATCCGCTGGGCGTCCTGCAACATCTTCTCGACCCAGGACCACGCGGCCGCGGCCATCGCCGAAGCCGGCATTCCGGTGTTCGCCGTCAAGGGCGAGAGCCTGGAGCAGTACTGGGACTACACCGACCGGGTCTTCCAGTGGGCTGATGGCGGCCTCTCCAACATGATCCTCGATGATGGCGGCGACGCCACCATGTACATCCTGATCGGCGCCCGCGCCGAAGCCGGCGAGGACGTGCTGTCCAATCCGCAGAGCGAGGAAGAGGAATATTTCTACGCGCAGATCAAGAGACGCCTGAAGGCCTCGCCCGGCTTCTTCACCAAGCAGAAGGCGGCGATCCGCGGCGTCACCGAAGAGACGACCACCGGCGTCAACAGGCTCTACCAGTTGCAGAAGAAGGGCCTGCTGCCCTTCCCGGCCATCAACGTCAACGACTCGGTCACCAAGTCGAAGTTCGACAACAAGTATGGCTGCAAGGAATCGCTGGTCGACGGTATCCGCCGCGGCACCGACACGATGATGGCCGGCAAGGTGGCGGTCGTCTGCGGCTATGGCGACGTCGGGAAGGGCTCGTCGGCCTCGCTCAAGGGCGCCGGCGCCCGCGTCAAGGTCACCGAGGTCGATCCGATCTGCGCCCTGCAGGCGGCGATGGACGGCTTTGAAGTCGTCACGCTCGAAGACGCGGCTCCAACCGCCGACATCGTCATCACCACCACCGGCAACAAGGATGTCGTCACCCTCGACCACATGCGCTCGATGAAGGACATGGTGATCGTTGGCAACATCGGCCATTTCGACAACGAGATCCAGGTGGCGTCGCTGCGCAACCTGAAGTGGACCAACGTCAAGCCGCAGGTCGACATGATCACCTTCCCGGACGGCAAGCGGATGATCCTTCTGTCGGAAGGCCGCCTGCTCAATCTCGGCAATGCGACCGGCCATCCGAGCTTCGTCATGTCGGCGTCCTTCACCAACCAGGTGCTGGCGCAGATCGAGCTGTTCACCAAGGGCGAGCAGTACCAGAACCAGGTCTATGTCCTGCCCAAGCACCTCGACGAGAAGGTCGCGCGCCTGCATCTCGACAAGCTCGGCGCCCGCCTGACCGAACTGTCGGGCGAACAGGCCGCCTATATCGGCGTCACGCCGCAGGGTCCTTTCAAGCCGGAACACTACCGCTATTAACCAAAGCTAAATTTACTACCAGATATTGACGCCGGGCGATTGACTTTCGCCCGGCTTTATTTTTGCGCGCGATCAGCCTTCACGGCGATTCGGCGAGGGTTTATTGTCAGGTGATTCGCGACGCTTCCGGCCCGAGAGGGGATCAAGAGAGGCGCGTATCAGGGCGGTCTTGCATTCAGTCGGCGGAGAGGACCAAGACATGCCGGGGCAATACCCGCACGGAGCGGGACAGGCCGTTTCCGGCGGCCATGACGATTCGGGGACCACTGGCTCCGCAACCCGGCGCGAGCGTCTTTCATGGCGTGGCCGCGCGGGGCTGCTGCTTGCCGGCTCCATGCTTGCCGGCCCGCTGTTTGGCGCGGCGGCGCGTGCCCAGGCTGCCGGTGTATCGACGGCCGGTCTTTCGATCAGCACGATCGAGGTCATGCAGCTTGCCGTGTTCGTCGGCGTGACAGGCACGGCATTTCTGTCGGCCATTGTCCTGATCCGCGAACGCGCCCGCACCTCGGCGGAGAATGTCGAACTGAGAAGCCGCGTCGCCGACGTCAACGCGGCGCTGCGCCGTTCGGAGGCGCTGCTCAATCTGCGCGACCAGCGCGTGATCGTCTGGGCCTCGGAAAACAAGAAACCCGAGCTCGTCGGCATATTGCCGGTCGAAAGCGGCGCACCGGAGGAACGGGCGGCGTTCCTCGCATTCGGCCGCTGGCTGATGCCGCGCTCGGCGGCGGCGCTCGAACATGCCATTGCGGCATTGCGCGAAAAGGCCAGGCCCTTCGACCTCGTCATCGAATCGCAGGCGGGCGCCCCGCTCGAAGTGCATGGCCGCAAGAGCGCGGCGCATGTGCTGGTGCGGTTTGTGTCGCTTTCCGAAACACAGCGCAGCCAGGCGCGGCTGAAGATCGAGAACCACCGGCTGGCCGCCGACCACGACACGGTGATCGGCCTGCTCGAAGCGTTGAAAATGCCGGCGTGGCTGCGCGACGAGCATGGGCGCCTGAAATGGGTCAACCGCGCCTATGCCGACGCGGTCGAGGCCGAGAGTGCGGAAGCCGCCGTGCGCGACGCCAAGGAATTCCTCGGCGGCCAGGCGCGGGAGGCGATCGACGCCCAGCACAAACTGCATCCGGTTTTCGAGCAGTCGCTCTCCACGGTGATCGAAGGCGACCGCCGGGTGTTCGCGGTGACCGATTTCGCCAGCGCCGACGGCTCGGCCGGCCTTGCCTGCGACACCAGCGCCATCGAGTCCATTCGCGGCGAGTATGAACGCACCGTGCGAAGCCACGCCGACACGCTCGACCAGCTCAACACCGCGGTCGCCATCTTCGACACCGACGAGAAACTGCGCTTCTTCAACCAGGCCTTCCAGAAACTGTGGGGGCTGGACAGTGGCTTCCTGCACAGCGCGCCCGACAACGCTCTTTTGCTCGACCGGCTGCGCAGCGAAGGCAAGATCGCCGAGCAGCCCGAATGGCGCCGCTGGAAGGAAGGCCTGCTGGGCGCCTACCGCGCGGTCGAATCGCAGGAGCACTGGTGGCACCTGCCGGATGGAAAGACCATCCGCGTCGTCGCCAACCCGCAGCCCAAGGGCGGCGTCACCTGGGTGTTCGAGAACCTGACCGAGAAAATGGATCTCGAAAGCCGCTACCGGACAGCCGTGCGTGTCCAGGGCGAAACGCTCGACAACCTCGCCGAGGGCGTGGCCGTGTTCGGCCCCGATGGCAAGCTTCGGCTGTCGAACCCCGCCTTCGCCACGCTGTGGGGGCTGGATGCCGAAGCGACCAAGCCGAATGTGCACGTCTCCACCATACGTGACCTTTGCGACCGGCAAGCGGTGGACAGCCCCTGGCCCGGCTTCGTCGCCGCCATCACCGGCTTCGACGACGAACGCCGCGACCGCCACGGCCAGACCGAACTCAACAGCGGTACCGTGCTGCGGTACGCCATGATCCCGTTGCCCAACGGGCAGGTGATGATGACCTTCGTCGACGTCACCGACGGCGTCCGTGTCGAACGCGCGCTGAAGGACAAGAACGAGGCGCTGGAAAAGTCCGACCAGCTCAAGAACGACTTCGTCCAGCACGTATCCTACGAGCTGCGTTCGCCGCTGACCAATATCATCGGCTTCACCGAATTGCTCTCGCTACCGACGACCGGGCCCTTGACGCAGAAGCAGCGCGAATATGTCGAGCATGTCGGTTCTTCATCCTCGGTGCTGCTGACCATCGTCAACGACATACTGGACCTCGCGACGGTGGATGCCGGCATCATGCAGCTCGACATTTCCGAGGTGCATGTCGACCGCACCATCGCGGCGGCCGCCGAACTGGTTGCCGACCGGTTGCAGGAACATTCGATCCGGCTCGAGGTCAACGCCAAGGCTGCGCCCAAGACGTTCCACGGCGACGAGACCCGCATCCGCCAGATCCTCTACAATCTGCTCAGCAACGCCGCCAACTATGCGCCGGAGGCCAGCACTATCCGGCTCGCCTGCCGCCATCTGGCGGACGGCGTGGAATTCTCGGTTCACGACGATGGGCCCGGCATGCCGCCCGATGTGCTCGATTCGGTGTTCCGCCGCTTCGAGCCGCGCGCCAATGGCGGCCGCCGGCGCGGCGCCGGCCTCGGCCTGTCGATCGTGAAGAGCTTCGTCGAACTGCATGGCGGCGGCGTCCGCATCGAAACCGGCAAGGACAAGGGCACGACCGTCATCTGCACCTTCCCCGACACGCCCGGCATCCGCGCCGCGGCCGAGTAACGCGCTCGATGACGGCCCTGATGCTGGAGCGTTTGCTCGCTGACGAGACACAGACGGCGCGGCTGGGCGAGGATCTGGCGCTGGCGCTGCGCGCGGGCGACGTGCTGGCGCTCAAGGGCGACCTCGGCGCCGGCAAGTCGACGCTGGCGCGGGCATTGATCCGGACGCTCGCGGACGATGCCGGTCTCGATGTGCCGAGCCCGACCTTCACCCTGGTGCAAAGCTACGACACCCGTATTCCCGTCCATCATTTTGATCTCTACCGCCTGTCCTCGGCGGCTGAACTCGACGAACTCGGTTTCGACGAAGCGCTGACGCAAGGGGCAGCCCTGGTCGAATGGCCTGAACGGGCAGAAGGCTATCTGCCGAAGGCATCGCTGTTGATCGAGCTTGTCCAGCATGGCGAAGGCCGGCTGGCACGATTGTCGGGGCAAGGGGCAACCTTCGACCGCGCCGCACGGTCGCTGGCCATGCGCGGCTTTCTGGAAAGCGCCGGCTGGGGCGAGGCACAACGTCGCCATTTCATCGGCGATGCCTCTGCCCGCTCCTATGAGATCGTGTCGCTTGCAGGCCAGGAGCCGCGGGTGCTGATGAACTCGCCACGATTGGTGCTCGGCCCGTCGGTGCGCGACGGCAAGCCCTATGCGGTGATTGCCCACACCGCCCAGTCGGTGTCGGCCTTCGTCGCCATCGACCATGCCTTGAAGGCCGGCGACGTCAGCGTTCCCGATATCCATGCCGAGGACCAGGAGCAGGGATTCCTGCTCATCGAACATCTCGGCTCGGAAGGGTTTCTCGGCGGGGATGGCGAGCCGCTGGCGGAGCGCTACGCGGCGGCCGCCGAACTGCTGGCCATGATGCATGGCAAGACCTGGCCGCGTCGCCTCGAAGCCGGGCCGGGCAGGTTCCATACCGTACCGCCATTCGACCGCGCCGCGATGATGATCGAGGCCGACCTGCTGGTCGACTGGTACGTGCCGGCGATATCGGGCGGTCCGCCAAGCGACGATTTGCGCGCCGGCTATACCAGGGAGTGGAACGCGCTTTTCGACCGGCTGCGGGCCAGTGAATACACGCTGATGCTGCGCGACTTCCATTCGCCCAACATCATCTGGCGCGGCGACCGCTCCGGCCATGACCGGCTGGGCATCGTCGATTTCCAGGATGCGCTGATCGGGCCTTCAGCCTATGATCTGGCGTCGCTTGCCATGGATGCCCGCGTCACCATATCGCCCGGGATCGAGAGAAGGACGCTCGATGCCTATATCGCGGCGCGCCATGCGGCGGGCGCCTTCGACGAGGCGAGCTTCCTGGAATCCTATGCAATCATGGCCGCGCAGCGCAATTCCAAGATCCTCGGCATTTTCGTGCGGCTCGAAAAGCGCGACGGCAAACCCTATTATCTGAAGCACCTGCCGCGCATCCGCGACTATCTGCGCCGGGCACTGTCCCACCCCGCGCTCGGCAGCCTGCGGGAGTTCTACGATGCGCACGGGCTGCTGGAGGAACGGGCGCTGTGACAGCGAGACCAGACACTGCCATCGCACCCCAAACCGCAATCGTACTCGCCGCCGGGCTCGGCAAGCGCATGCGGCCGATCACCGACACCATCCCCAAGCCGCTGGTCCGGGTCGCCGGCAAGACCTTGCTGGACTGGGGCCTCGACAGCCTGGCCGCCGCCGGTGTCGGCAAGGCCGTGGTCAACGTCCACTATCTCCCCGAACAGATCGTCGCCCATGTCGCCCAGCGCCATGTGCCGCGCATCATCATCTCCGATGAAAGCGAGCGGCTGCTCGATTCCGCCGGCGGCATCGTCAAGGCGCTGCCGCAACTGGGCGCGCAACCCTTCTACATCCTCAACGCCGACACGTTCTGGATCGATCATGGTCCGCTCAATCTCGGCCGCCTCGCCCTTGCATGGGACGCGGCGAAAATGGATATTCTGCTGATGCTGGCGGATCTCCATCAGGCGACCGGACATTGCGGCTCCACCGATTTCCTGGTGGCGCCGGACGGCGCCTTGCGGCGTTCGAAAGGAGACCCGGCGGGCCTGATCTATGCCGGCGCGGCGATCATCCATCCGCGCCTGTTCGCGGACGCATCCGCCGAACCGCATTCGCTCAACGCCTATTTCGACAAAGCCATTGCAGCCGGCCGCCTGTACGGCATGCCGATGCACGGCCACTGGATCACCGTCGGCACGCCCGATGCCATCCCGCTCGCCGAAGCGGCAGTCGCCGGCGCGCTATACGAGTCGCAATGAGCGGCCCAAGCCGCGTTTTCTCCATTCCCTCCGGGGCGCCGTTTCTGCCGACGCTGGCCGAGGCGCTGCTTGCCGGCCGACTGGTTCCAGGCTTTCGCTTCGACGGCGATCCGCTCGCTTTGGCCGACGTCACCATCTATGTGCCGACGCGCCGCGCGGCGCGGGCCTTGCGCGGCGTCTTCGTCGACAGCCTGAAGGCGCGCGGCGGCGGCGGTTCGGCGATCCTGCCCGTCATCCGGCCGCTCGGGGAATTCGACGAGGACGAAGCCGCTTTCGAGGCAGAGCCGTCGGCGGCAATCGATCTTGCGCCACCGATCGGGGCGACCGAACGGCTGTTGCTGCTGACGCCGCTGGTGCGCGCCTGGAAACGCCGGCTGCCGGCCCATGTGGCCAAACTCTTCGCCGAGGAGATCGTCATCCCGGCCTCGACCGCCGACGCGATCTGGCTGGCGCGCGATCTCGCGGGGCTGATGGACGAGATCGAGACGGAAGGCACGGACTGGGCGAAGCTTGAAGGCCTGGTGACCGGCAATCTTGCCGGATGGTGGCAGGTGACGCTTGAGTTCCTCGGCATCGTCACCGATGCCTGGCCGAAATTCCTCGAAGAGCAAGACCGGTCCAATCCGGCCGCGCATCGCAGCGCGCTGATTAGGGCTGAAGCCGCGCGGCTGCGGCGCAATCCGCCCGCCGGGCCGGTGATCGCCGCCGGCTCGACCGGTTCGATCCCCGCGACGGCTGAACTGCTTGCCGCGATTGCCCGCTTGCCCGGCGGCGCCATCGTGCTGCCCGGGCTCGACCGGACGCTGGACGAAGCGTCCTTCCAGGCGCTTGTCGCACCCGGCGCGCGGCCGGCCGTGCTCGGCCATCCGCAATACGGCCTGGCCAGGCTGATCGGCAAGATCGGCGTGCTGCGCGGCGATGTCGACGAGATCGGCGTGGCCGAACCCCGGCTGGCGCTCCGCGCGGCCCTTGTCGGCGAGGCGCTGCGGCCGGCCGAAACCACCGAATTGTGGGCCGAGACGCGTAACGCATTTTCCGCGCCAGACATTGCCGCTGCCTTCGCCGACGTGACGCTGCTCGAAGCCGCCAGCGAGCGCGACGAGGCCGTCGCCATCGCCGTCGCGCTCAAGCGAGCGGTCGAAGAACCGGGCCAAAGGGCTGCTCTCGTCACCGGCGACCGTGCGCTGGCGCGACGCGTCTCGGTCGAACTCAAGCGCTTCGGCGTCGTCGCCGATGATTCCGGCGGTACGCCGCTCGCCAACAGCCCGGCGGCAGGCCTGCTCAGGCTGGCGCTCGAAGCGGTGTTCCGCCCAGGCGATCCGGTCGGTCTCTTGTCCCTGCTCAAGCATCCCCTGCTCTGTCTGGGTCTGGGGAGAGCCGACGTGCGCCATGCGGCGGAACTGGTCGAACTGGTGGCGCTGCGCGGCGGCACCGGCCGCCCCGACATCGCTTCGCTGCCGGACTTGTTCGAAACCCGCCTCACTGGCTTCGACGAAGGCAGCCGGCCGCCCTTCTGGGTTGCGCGGCTGACCGTGCGCGCCATTGAAAGCGCGCGGGATTTGCTCGAACGTGTCAACCGAGCGCTGGCGCCGCTTGCAGCGTTTCGCGGCCAGGCGACCGCCGACCTTGCCGCGCTGGTCGAAGCCAGCGTGGTGGCGCTGGAGGATCTCGGCCGTACCGCCGATGGCGGGCTTGGCGAACTCTACGCCGGCGATGCCGGCGAAAAACTCGCCGAATTGCTGCGCGGGCTGGTCGCGGCTCCAGCGTCGCTGTCGTTCGCGGCGAACGAGTGGCCCGACGTGATGGGCGCGCTGATCGCACCCGAAACGGTCAAGCCGGCACAGGGCACCGACCGGAACATCGCCATCTGGGGTGCGCTGGAAGCGCGGCTGCAGGATGTCGACACGCTGGTCATCGGCGGGCTCAACGAAGGCGTGTGGCCGCGCAAACCCGAGAGCGACCGTTTCATGTCGCGGCTGATGAAGACCGGCATCGACCTCGAGCCGCCCGAACGGCGCATCGGCCTTGCCGCGCACGATTTCCAGATGGCGATGGGTGCGAGGAAGGTGCTGTTGGCGCGCTCGGCGCGTTCCGGCGATGCACCGGCGGTCCCGTCACGCTGGCTGCAGCGGCTGCTGACCTTCATCGGCAACGACCAGGCGGCAACTCTTCGCCGGCGAGGCGACGAGCTGCTCGCCTGGGCGCGCGCGCTGGATACCGGCCCGAAGCAGGATTTCGCACCACGGCCGCAGCCCAAGCCACCATTGTCTGTGCGCCCAACACATTTCTCGGTCACCGAGATCGAGACCCTGCGCCGCGACCCCTACGCCGTCTATGCCAGGCGGATCCTCGGCCTGATGCCGCTCGAGCCGCTCATCCGCGATCCCGGTGCGGCCGAGCGCGGCACGCTGTTCCATGCCATTCTCCACCTGTTCTCCTCCAGCGTGGCCGACCCGCGTGCGCCGGACGCGCTTGCCGGCCTTATCGCTGCCGGGCGCGCCTGTTTTGCCGAGGCCGCCCTGCCGCCCGATGTCGAGGCGGTGTGGTGGCCGCGCTTCGAAAAACTCGCCGCCAACATCGTCGAATGGGAGCGCACCCGCGCCGACGCGGTGATACGGCGGCATGCCGAGGAGCGCGCCGGAAAAACCGTCGTCGGCCAGTCCGGCGTGACGCTGTCCGGCTATGCCGACCGCGTCGACCTGCTGGCCGGCGGCATGGCCGACATACTGGACTACAAGACCGGCTCCTCGCCCTCCAAGGCACAGGCACACACGCTGCTGGCGCCGCAGCTGGCGCTCGAAGGCGCACTGCTCAGGCGCGAGGCCTTCAAGGATCTGGGCGCATGCGAGCCCTCGCAACTGGCCTTCATCAGGCTGAAGCCGAACGGCGAGGTGTTCGAAGAGTCCATTCTCGAGCACAATCGCCAGCCGCGAACCGCTTCCGATCTGGCCGAAGAAGCCTGGGCACGGCTGGAAAAGCTGCTGATCCATTATGCCGACCCGAAGACCGGCTATCTGTCGCGGGCGCTGCCGTTTCGCGAAGGCGAGACCGATGGCGACTACGACCACCTCGCCCGCGTGCTCGAATGGTCGGCCGGCGGCGATGCCGGTGACGATGGAGGGGAGGCATGAAGAAGGCCTATCCCATCCCGAGCGACACCGCGACCAGCCAGGCCCGTGCAGCCGATCCCCAGAACTCCGCCTGGGTGTCGGCCAATGCCGGCTCCGGCAAGACCCATGTGCTTGCCCAGCGCGTCATCCGGCTGCTGCTCAACGGCACCGATCCGTCGAAGATCCTGTGCCTGACCTATACGCGCGCCGCGGCCGCCAACATGTCGAACCGGGTGTTCTCGACGCTGTCGGAATGGACATCCCTTGGCGACGCGGATCTCGCCGCCAGGATCGAGGCGCTGGAAGGCCGCCGGCCCGACCGCGACACCATGCGCCGCGCGCGGCGCCTGTTCGCCGAGGCGCTGGAGACGCCGGGCGGGCTGAAGATCCAGACCATCCACGCCTTCTGCGAATCCGTGCTCCACCAGTTCCCGCTGGAAGCCAACATCCCCGCCCATTTCGAGATGCTGGACAGCCAGATGGAAGCGTCGCTCTTTGCCGCCGCGCGCCGGGAGATGATTTCGGCCGCCGGTGACGCGGATTTGACCGAGGCCTTCGCAACCGTGCTGGAGCGTGGCGGCGAAGCCGGGCTCGATGCCTTGCTGGGCGAGATCGTGCGCAAGCGCGACGGTTTGCGTCATTTCCTCGAAGCGGTCGGGCGTGACGGCTTCCAGCCCTTGTTCGATGAATTCCATTTCCGCGCTGGCCAGACGGCCGAGGGCATAGCGGCCTCTGCCTGGCCGCTGCCTGGCTTCCTGCCGGACTATTTCGCCGGTTTTGCCCAGGCAGCCGAATCGACCGACGCCAGGTCGGTGCTCAACAACATCCTGCCCTATGCGCGCCGGGCCTTCGCCGAGAGCGATCCCGTTCGCCGCCTGCAACAACTTGCAAGGGCCTTCCTCAAGACCGATGGCGATCCCTACGATCCGGCAAAGGCTTTCAAGAAAGCGCTGACCGACCGGCTGCCGGATCTGGCCGACCGCTACCTGTCGGCATCCAGCGCCATCATCGAGACCGTCGACCGGCTGGCGCTGTTCCGGATGCTGGAAGGCACGGCTGCCGCGCTGACCATCGCCGACTGGCTGATCGCCCGCTACGAGGTGCTGAAGCGCGGCCGCGGCTTTCTCGACTTCAACGATTTGATCACCCGCACAGTCAACCTCCTGGCGCGGCCAGATGCCGGCCCCTGGGTGCAGTACAAGCTCGACCAGGGCATCGATCACATCCTGCTCGACGAGGCGCAGGACACCAGCCCGGATCAATGGGAAGTGGTGAAGCGGCTGGCGGAAGAATTTTTCGCCGGCTTCGGTGCCCGCGACCGTGTCCACCGCACGGTCTTCGCCGTCGGCGACGAGAAGCAGTCGATCTATTCCTTCCAAGGCGCGGCCCCGGATTCCTTCGCCGACAGCCGGCTGCTGTTTTCAAGCAGGGTGCGCGACGCCGAGGCGTCTTTCGCCGACCTCAAGCTGACCTGGTCGTTCCGCTCGACCGACGATGTGCTTTCCGCCGTCGACCGCGTCTTTGCCGATCCTGTCGTGCGGCGCGGCATCAGCCACGATCCCGACCCGCTGAGCCACAAGGCGATCCGCACCGACGCGCCGGGCTATGTCGAGGTGTGGCCGTCGATCGGTGCCGATATCGTCGACGAGCCCGACGACTGGACGCAGGCGATCGACCACGCCCACGCGCCGGCGGTGCGGGTTGCCGAGAATGTCGCGGCCACGATTGCCGGCTGGATCGGCAACGGCGAGATCATCGAGGGCCGTGGCAAGCGGTTGCGGCCCGGTGATGTGCTGGTGCTGGTGCGCAAGCGCGACAGCTTCGTCCACGCGCTGACGCGGGCGCTCAAGCGCCGTGATATTCCGGTCGCCGGCGCCGACCGGCTGAGCCTGCCCGGCCACATCGCGGTCAAGGACCTGATCGCGCTTGGCCGCCTCCTCATCCAGCCGCAGGACGATCTGTCGCTTGCAGCCGTGCTGCGCAGCCCGATCTTCGACCTGCCGGAGGAGACGCTTTTTGCGCTGGCAGTGCAACGAGCGCCCGGCCTGTCGCTGGCCGCGTCGCTGCGCCAGCATGCCGGCGAAAGCGAAGCGCTGGCGCTAGTCGTCGCCCAACTCGACATCTGGACCGATGAGGCCGCCTTCAAGCCGGTGTTCGAATTTTATGCCGGCCTCCTGGCACGTGATGGCGTGCGCCGCAAGATGATCGCGCGGCTCGGCCCGGAAGCCGGCGACATTCTCGATGAGTTCCTGAGTTTCTGCCTTGCCGAGGAACGAACCGGCCTGCCCGGGCTGGAAGCCTTCCTGTCGACGCTGGAAAACGCCGGGCCCGAGATCAAGCGCGAGATGGACCAGACCCGCGACGAGGTCCGCGTCATGACCGTGCATGCCGCCAAGGGCCTGGAAGCGCCTGTCGTGTTCCTGGTCGATGGCGGCTCCGCCCCGTTCAGCGACCAGCATCTGCCGCGCCTGATGCCATTCGACGGCTCGGGCTGGGTCGGCAAAGGTTATCTCTGGCGTTCGGCCAGCGATGTCGCGAACGGCTTCTCCAAGGCGGCGGCGGCGCGGGCACGCGAACTCGCCGACGACGAATACCGCCGGCTGCTCTATGTCGGCATGACTCGCGCCGAGGACCGGCTGATCGTCTGCGGCTATCACGGCAAGCGGGCGCCGAACACCGGCACCTGGCATTCGATCGTCAGCCGTGCGCTGATCGGGGCGCCGGAGAGCGAACAGCGTGCGCATCCTGCCGGCGGCGAGCCGGTATACCGTTTCCATGTCACCGAGCTGCCGCCAGTGGCGCTCGCCACGGCAGAGCAAGCGAGGCAAACGGACGCTTTCGGCCCGTTGCCGACGAACCTGTTTCGACCCTTGCCGCCCTTCGAGGATCTGCCGCGGCCGCTCTCGCCATCCGGCGCCTCGGCGCTGATCGAAGAAGGCAAGGAAACGGTGGTCGACAAAGCTTCGCCGGTGCTCGATGCCGATGGCGAGCCAGGCTTTGCCGTGCTGCGCGGGCTCGCGCTGCATAAATTGCTGCAAATGCTGCCCGGCATTGCCGAGGACCAACGGGAGGGCGCGGCGGCACGCTACCTCGCGCGAACGGGTGCGGAATGGCCGCCGGCAGAGCGCGAAAAAGCCCTGGCCTCGGTCACCGCCATCCTTTCCGACCCCCATCTCGGCCAGCTGTTTGCGCCATCCTCGCGCGCCGAGGTCGCGATCATGGGCAGCCTGGAGGTAAGGGGTAAAAACCGCTCGATTTCCGGCAAGATCGACCGGCTGGCGGTGACAGCGGACGCGGTCTCGATCGTCGACTACAAGACCAACCGGCCTGCGCCTGCCTCCCTGGCGGAGGTCCCGCCGGCCTATCTGCTGCAGTTGGCGCTCTATCGCGCCCTCTTGCAGCCGCTTTATCCAGGGCGCGAGGTCAAGGCGACCTTGCTGTTCACCGAAGCGCCACGGCTGATCGAACTGCCGGCCAGGGCCATGGATGATGCCCTTGCCCGACTCACGGGAGCGTGACACAAGACCTGCTTGAAGAAGGGCGCGAGAGCCACCACATTTGGTGGGACGAAAACTTTCGAAAGGATTTTCCGCATGACTACGGTCAAGGTCGACAAGAGCAATTTCCAGGCCGATGTGCTTAACGCCAACGTACCGGTCGTCGTCGATTTCTGGGCGGAATGGTGCGGTCCCTGCAAGATGATCGCCCCGGCGCTCGAAGACATCGCCACCGAACTTGGCGCGAAGGTGAAGATCGCCAAGCTGAATATCGACGAGAATCCCGAACTCGCCGCACAGTTCGGCGTGCGCTCGATCCCGACGCTGATGATCTTCAAGGGCGGCGAAGTGGCCGACATGAAGGTCGGTGCCGCGCCCAAGACCGCGCTCTCGCACTGGATCAATGGCAGCCTCGCCTGACCCCCGGAAAAATTCGGATTGAAAAGCCCGGCCTCGTGTCGGGCTTTTTGTTGGCGTCATCGCTGGGCTTCTCTGGCCCTCACGTCCGGGCACTCCATGTCTTCTGGTGGCAGCAGATAGAGGGAGAACGTCATGACCGGATCCGCCAAGGCCACCGTCTTCATCGATAATGAGCGCGTCATCGTCACCGAATACCGCTTCCAGCCGGGCGACAACACCGGCTGGCACCGCCATGGCCACGACTATGTCGTGGTGCCGCTGATGGACGGCAAGGTGAAACTGGTGACCAAGGATGGCGAGACCTTCGCCGAAATGAAGAAGGGCTCACCCTATTTCCGCAAGGAGGGTGTCGAACACGACGTCATCAACGCCAATGAAGGCGAGTACGCGTTTATCGAGGTCGAGCTGAAATAAGCCGGTCGCACCGCTGAGCGATCACCAGTCGGCGATGCGGTCGCCACCGACGAATTGCGCGCTTTCGTCGGTGTATTCGAACAGCTCGATCTTCACCCCGTTGGGATCGCGGATCCAGGCTTGGAAAGTGTCGTCGCATGCGTGTTTCTTGGCCGTGACGTCGATGCCCTTCGATTTGATATGGGCGATCGCCGCGTCGATATTTTCCACCTCCAGGCAGAAATGGTTGATCTGGTTCTGCTCGCTATATGCAGTGCCATCCTTCTGGAAGACCTCGACATGGCTGCGGCCGCCGCAATTGAGATAGAAGCCGAACACCTTGCCGTCGCGCAGGAAATTGAACTGCGTGTCGAGGCCGAGCACGTCGCGGTAGAAGCTCCGCGTCGCTTCCAGGTCATGCGCGAAGATGCAGACATGGGCGAGCTGCTTGACCTTGATCATGACTGGCTCCTTGCAGTGAATGGCCTCAGGTCGGTGGCGTGCCGTTCTCGTCCAACACCGCGCCGGCCAGGTAGAGCGAGCCGCCGATCAGGATACGCGGCGGCGGACCGTCCCAGGTGTCTCGAAGCAGCATCAGGGCGTTGGCGACGGAACTCATCGGCTCGGCTGTCAACCCGGCCTCCGTGGCGCGGATCGCCAGTTCGTCATTCGGCACGCCGGCATCGCTCGTATTCACCGGCACGGTGTAGACATGCCGGACGAGGCCCTTGAAGGCACGGAAATAGCCGCTCTGGTCCTTGGTGTTGATCATGCCCGAGATGAGAAACAGCGGACGCGGGTTCTTTTCTTCCTGTTCGGCCAGTGCCTCGGCAACGACCACGCCGGCGCCCGGATTGTGACCGCCGTCGAGCCAGACATCGGCGCCCCTTGGCGCCAGGTCCGCCAGCCGGCCCTGCGCCAGTTTCTGCATGCGGCCGGGCCAGGCGACATTGGTCATCGCCTTTTCGGCGGCGCGGTGGCTGATCTCGAAGCCGGCTGCCTTGACCGCGGCGATCGCCGCCGCCGCGTTGGCGACCTGGTGGCGCCCGGGCAGGCGCGGCAGCGGCAGATCCATCAGCCCGTCCTCGTCCTGGTAGACCATGCGGCCGTTTTCCTCGAAGGCGAGGAAATCCTGGCCGTAGACGAAGGTCGGGCATTCCAGCCGCTCGGCGGTTTCGATCAGCACCTGCAGCGCCGTCTCGCTTTCCTGCGCGCCGATCACCACCGGGCAACCGCGCTTCATGATGCCGGCCTTTTCGGCGGCGATCAGCTCGACCCGGTCACCGAGATAGGCCTCATGGTCCATCGACACCGGCATGATCACCGACACGGCGGGCCTTTCCACGACATTGGTGGCGTCGAAGCGGCCGCCGAGGCCGACCTCGATGATGGCGGCTTCCGCCGGGTGTTCGGAAAACAGGATGAAGGTGACGGCGGTGAGGATCTCGAAGACGGTGATCTTCTGGCCGTCATTGGCCTTGGCGACACGGGCGATGGCCTCGGCGAAGACATCGTCGTCGACCAGCCTGCCGCCACCCTCGGCGGCAAGCCGGTAGCGCTCGTGCCAGCTGACCAGATGCGGCGAGGTGTGGACATGCACGAGGCGGCCGGAAGCCTCAAGCAACGCCCGCGAGAAGGCGGCGCAGGAGCCCTTGCCGTTGGTACCGGCGATATGGATGACCGGCGGTAGCAGATCCTGCGGGTTGCCAAGCCGCTCCAAGAGCCGCGTGATGCGGTCGAGCGAAAGGTCGAAGCCTTTCGGGTGAAGCGCCATCAGGGCTTCGATTTCGCGGTCGGCGGCGAGCGTCGTCATGACAGATTCCCTGAGCATGGCCCGAGAACCAGAATCGATTCCGGAATGGCCATGGCAATCAAAAGGCTACAGCGCGCGACTGCCCTCGTGCAATCACGGTCGCGGCGTGTCGTGTCGCGTCAGGCCTGCGGCCGTGCCTCGGCGGAGACCACCGCCGGCGGCAAGATTTCCGGCTGTAGCGGCTTTTGCTCTTCCGGCATCTTGAGCAGCATCTTCAACAGCCGTGAGATGGTCTGGCGCAGTTCCAGCCGCGACACCACCATATCGACCATGCCATGCTCCATCAGATATTCGGAGCGCTGGAAGCCGTCCGGCAGTTTCTCGCGGATGGTCTGTTCGATGACGCGCGGCCCGGCAAAGCCGATCAGCGCGCCGGGTTCGGCGATGTGGACGTCGCCCAGCATGGCGTAGGAAGCGGTGACGCCACCGGTGGTCGGATTGGTCAGCACGACGATGTAGGGAAGGCCGGCTTCCTTCAGCCGGTCGACACCGACCGTGGTGCGCGGCAATTGCATGAGGGACAAAATACCTTCCTGCATGCGGGCGCCGCCGGAGGCGGCAAACAGGATCAGCGGCCGCTTGCGCTGCAAGGCGACCTCGAAAGCGTGCACGATGGCGTCGCCCGCAGCCATGCCGAGCGAGCCGCCCATGAAGGCGAAGTCCTGCACCGTCACCACCACCGGCAGGCCCTCGACGGTGCCCAGCGCGTTGACGATCGCATCTTCCAGGCCGGTCTTGGCCTTGGCGTCCTTCAGCCGGTCGGTGTAGCGCTTCTCGTCGCGGAATTTCAGTGGGTCCTGCACCACCTTGGGGTTTTCGAGCTGCTCGTACTTGCCGGCGTCGAGGAAGTATTTCAGCCGCTCCTTGGCCGAGATCTTCATGTGGTGTCCGGAGGACGGGATGACGAACTGATTGGATTCCAGGTCCTTGTGGAACACCATCTCGCCGGTCTCGGGATCCTTGATCCAGAGATTCTCGGGCATGTCGGTGCGCCGGCCGAGCATCGAATTGATCTTCGGGCGAACGTAATTGGTGATCCAGTTCATCGCTTCGGCTCCTGTCCTGACGAAGAGTTAGTGCAGGCCACGCGGGAGAACGACATGCACAAGACCAGATAGGGAAACTATTCGGCAGCAGCAAGGCGGGCCGAGCGCACGCCTTGCGCCAGCCCGCTGACCAGCGTGGCGACGGCCTCCGCCGGGTCGGCGGTCTTCTCGCCCTTCGGCCCCAGCACATTGGCGACCGCGTTGACGATCGCGGTGCCGACGACGACGCCATCGGCGTTGGCGCCGATCACGCGCGCCTGCTCGGCGGTCTTGACGCCGAAGCCGACACAGACCGGCAGGTCGGTATGGCCCTTGATGCGCTGGACCGCCGCCGCGACCTTGCCGGTGTCGGCGAGCGCCGAGCCGGTGATGCCGGTCATCGACACGTAGTAGACGAAACCCGACGTGTTCTGCAGCACCTTGGGCAGGCGCTTGTCGTCGGTGGTCGGCGTCGCCAGACGGATGAAGTTGATGCCGGCTTTCAGCGCCGGAATGCAGAGTTCCTCATCCATTTCCGGCGGCAGGTCGACGACGATCAGCCCATCGATACCGCTGGCGATGGCGTCCTTGAGGAAGCGGTCGACGCCGTAGATGTAGATCGGGTTGTAATAGCCCATCAGCACGATCGGCGTTTCATTGTCCCCGGCGCGGAAGTCCGACGCCATCTTCAGCGTCTTGACCAGTGTCTGGCCGCCTTTCAGCGCGCGCAGGCCTGCCGCCTGGATCGCCGGGCCGTCGGCCATCGGATCGGAAAACGGCATGCCGAGCTCGATGACGTCGGCGCCGGCCTTGGGCAGCGCCTTCATGATCGACAAGGAGGTGTCGTAGTCGGGGTCGCCGCCCATGAAATAGGTGACAAGCGCCGGGCGCCCTTCGGCTTTCAGTTTTGCCATGCAGCGGTCGATGCGGGTCACCATGATCAGATCTCCATGCCCAGCATCGAGGCAACCGTATGTACGTCCTTGTCGCCACGGCCGGACAGGTTGACGATGACGATCTGGTCCTTGTCCATGGCGGGCACGATCTTCACCGCGTGGGCAATGGCGTGGGCGGATTCCAGCGCCGGGATAATGCCTTCGACGCGGGTCGTCAGCTTGAAGGCCTCCAGCGCCTCGTCGTCGAGGATCGGCACATAGTCGACGCGGCCGGAGTCGCGCAGCCAGGAATGTTCGGGGCCGACGCCGGGATAATCGAGGCCGGCCGAGATCGAATGGCCGTCCATGATCTGGCCGTCGGCATTCTGCAGGAGGTAGGTGCGGTTGCCGTGCAGCACGCCCGGCGCGCCTGCGTTCATCGAGGCGCAATGCTCGATGCCGTCGAGGCCGCGCCCGCCGGCTTCGATGCCGATGATGCGGACCTCCTTGTCGTCAAGGAAGGGATGGAACAGGCCGATGGCATTGGAGCCGCCGCCGACAGCCGCGATGATGGTATCCGGCAACCGGCCTTCCTGCTCGAGGATCTGCGCGCGCGCCTCCGTGCCGATGACCGACTGGAAGTCGCGCACCAGTTCCGGATAGGGATGCGGGCCGGCGGCGGTACCGATCAGGTAGTAGGTATCCTCGACATTGGTCACCCAATCGCGAAGGGCCTCGTTCATGGCGTCCTTCAAGGTGCCGTGGCCGGCTGTCACCGGCCGCACTTCGGCCCCGAGCAGCTTCATGCGGAAGACGTTGGGGCTTTGGCGGGCGACGTCGGTGGCGCCCATATAGACGACGCAGGGAAAGCCGAAGCGGGCGGCGACGGTGGCGGACGCCACGCCGTGCTGGCCGGCGCCGGTCTCGGCGATGATGCGCTTCTTGCCCATGCGCTTGGCGAGCAGGATCTGGCCGAGGCAGTTGTTGATCTTGTGCGAACCGGTGTGGTTCAGGTCCTCGCGCTTGAAATAGACCTTTGCGCCGCCCCCCAGGCCCTTCGCCGCGGAAACCTCGCGAAGATGCCTGGTCAGGCCTTCGGCGAAATAGAGTTTCGAGGGCCGGCCGGCATAGTGGGTCGAAAGATCCGTCAGTTCAGCCCTGAACTCCGGATCGTTCTTGACCTCGTTCCAGTGCCGTTCGAGGTCGAGGATCAGCGGCATCAACGTTTCGGCGACGAAACGACCGCCGAAAATGCCGAACATGCCCTGCTCGTCGGGTCCGGTGCGGAAGGAATTGGGTGTCGCCGGCTTGTTCATCGCCGATCTCCTGGTTTGAAAGAGTTATTCAGGCGGCGCGATCGTCGCGTGCTGCCCTGACGGCCCGGAAAAACTGTTCGATCAGCGCCGGATCCTTGACGCCCGGCGCGCTTTCCACGCCCGAGGAAATGTCTATTGCGGGCGGATTGGCAAGGCGAAGGGCATCACCGATATTGGCGGCGTTGAGCCCACCGGAAAGCATGTAATCGACGCCGGCGTCAAGGCCGGCGAGAATGCGCCAGTCGAAGGTGACGCCGTTGCCGCCCGGCAGCTCGGAACCCTTTGGCGGCTTGGCGTCGAACAGGAACCGGTCGGCGACGCCGATGAACGACCTTATCCGGTCGAGATCGGCAGCCTCGCTGAGCGGCAGCGCCTTCATCACCGGCAGGCCATGGCGGGCCTTGACCTCGGCTATCCTCTCGGGCGTTTCCGAACCGTGCAGCTGCAGCATGTCGGGCTGCATTTTTTCGACGATCTCGTCCAGGACGGCATCGCCGGCGTCAACCGTGACTGCAACCGCCAAGGCCTTGCCGCGCGCAGCTTCGCGCAGACGACCGGCCTCGGCCGGTTCGAGATAGCGCGGGCTCTTGGCAAAGAAAATGAAGCCGACATGGCTGGCGCCGCCGGCAAGGGCCGCGGCCATTGCCTGGTCGGTCTTCAAGCCGCAGATCTTGATGTCGAGCGCCATGACGCGGGAATTGGCATGAAACGCGCCAAGAGTCGAGAAAAAGCATGCTGTTTGCCGGCAACGCCAAAGGCGCTACCTATGGATGGAGTGAATGCCAGGCGGGAGCACAATCATGGCCGACAGAACCGTTGCCGAATTGAGGCAGAAGATCGTGCAGGCGCGCGAGGTCATCGCCCACCTGATGGACAAGGCCGCCTTCAACGGCGCCGAGGCGCACCGGGTGCTGGATTATTTCGGCAGCGACGCCTTCGACCGCAATTTCCTGCCCTGGCCGCATCATGCCGACGAGGGGCTGCGGCCGGATGAGCTCAATGCGGCGAACGACGATTGAATGGCAGGCGAATGCCGTGACATCCGACAGTGCAGGACCTTGACGCCGGATAGCTCCGATCGTTGCGAAAGGTAGTCCGATCCTGCTCGGAACCGTTCTCGCCGGAACAGAAATCTCACTTTCGCCGAATACACAAAATCTGATTCCTTATTAAATCTATATTTTTTATGCACTTTAACCCGGCGGGCGTTCAAGCGCCGCATGACGCAAGCCGGGATCGCATCATCATGGACAGACGCAGGTTTCTCTCCTTTGCCTCCACATTCTCGCTCGGGCTCGCCTTTGGGCCCCCGGCAAGGGCCGCGTTGACAGTCGATCCGGACACAACGCTTGCCGTCGCTGACCAGAGCGAATTCGTGCGGAACCTCCTCGAGGCCAGCGGCGAGGCGCCGAAGCTCGGCTTCAAGGGAAGTTTTCCAAACTTTGCAGGCGGGCCGGCCATTCTCGAAGCGATCCGCGCCGGCGCTCTGGATATCGCCTATGTCGGCGATACGCCGCCGATCCAGGCGCGAGCGGCCGGTACGCTGCTGCCCATCGTCGGCACGTTTACGCGTCAGGTCGCGCAATACCACCTCATCAGCCGTCCGGGACTGGTCATCCACAAGTTGGCGGAGCTGAAGGGCAAGAAGCTGAGCTATGTCGAAGGCTCCGGACGCCAGGTCTTCCTGATCGAGGCGCTGAACCGCGCGGGCGTCTCGCTGAAGGATGTCGAGCTCGTAAACCTTCGCGTTGCGGATCTGCCGGATGCTGTTCGATCCGGGGCAGTTGATGTCGCCGTGCTTACGGAGCCCCATGTGACGCGTCTTGTCAAACAGGTCGGGGCTTCCCCAGTCCTCGACCCTCTGGAACGTCAGGTCCTGCCCAGCACCAGCTATTTCTATGCCCGGCCCGAAGTTCTGACCGATCCCCAGAAAGCGGCGGCCATCGGGAGCTTCCTTGGCGCCTTCGCACGCGCGGCCAAATGGGCCAATGCGAACAAGCAAGCTTGGGCGAAACATTATTATACCGACTTCCAGCGGCTCACCCCGGACGACACCGCCGCTGTCGTTGCGGGCGAATCTCCGCTCGTGCTGCAGACCGCGGCAGAGGCAATTCCCCATCATCAGAAGCTGATCGACATCCTCTACCAGGCCGGACTGCTCAAGGAGCGCTTCGACGCGAAGAGCTTTTTCGTCGACACCTACGATTCGATCGTATCGGCCGAACGCTGAGACGCATCGGAAGATAGACAGGAGGAACCGTGACAGAGTTCATTTCGGACCGTCCCTTTCCAACACATGTTCGCAAGGCGTCGGCAGGCGCCGGCCGCGAAGCCAGAACCTCGGGAAGCGTACGCCTCGCGCCGTCTCGGCTTCCCCCGGGTGCGAGATTGCTCGGTCCCGCTCTCGTGGTCCTGGTTTGGGAGGCCGCGTCCCGCATGGGCATCCTTTCCCCCTATACGCTGACAGCACCGTCCACGGCCGTCGTGACGGGTTACGAACTGTTGGCGGATGGCAGCTTGCTGCCGCATCTGCTGGCTTCGGCCGGACGTGCCTATGCAGGGCTTTTCCTCGGCGTCACGGTCGGCGTCATCCTGGCGCTTCTTTCCGGCCTGACCCGGAGCGGCGAGGCGCTTATCGACGGAGTTGTGCAGATAAAACGCGCCGTCCCGACACTGGCACTGATCCCTCTCGTCATCATCTGGCTGGGGATCGGCGAGGCCATGAAGATATTCCTGATCTTCACGGCCGTTCTCGTGCCTGTCTACATCAACACCCATGCGGCCATCAGAGGCATCGACATCGGCCATGTCGAACTGGCGCGAACCCTTGGCCTGACGCGCTCCGAATTCATTCGCAGGGTCGCACTTCCCGGCGCTCTGCCCGGCCTGTTCGTGTCGTTGCGTCTTGCCGTCACGATCTGCTGGACGACGCTGGTCGTTCTTGAGCTGATCAACACCCAGACCGGCATCGGTTACCTGATGAACCGCGCCCGCGACTGGGGCCAGACCGACGTGATCGTGGTCGGGATATTCATCTACGCAATTCTTGGCCTCGTCTCCGACGCCCTGGTTCGGCTGATCGAAGCGCGGACGCTCGCCTACCGGAGGGCTCTGGGAACATGAACGTTCACACTGCCTCGTTCGGGCCGGTGTTGTTGCGCAACTTGTCCAGAGGTTTCGGACAAAAGACGATCCTGAACGACATAACGCTCGAAATACCAAGGGGCCAGTTCGTTGCGCTACTCGGCGAATCCGGCTCCGGAAAAACGACCCTTTTGCGTGCGCTTGCCGGTCTCGACGACGATGCCGTGACGCAAGGCGACTTCCGCACGCCCCGAAACACTTCCGTTCTGTTTCAGGATGCAAGGCTTCTGCCCTGGATGAGCGTCATCGACAACCTGACGCTCGGCCTGAGAAGATCCGATGCAAGGGCCGCGGCATCCGCCATGCTGGATTCCGTGGGGCTCGCCGACAAGGCGGATGTCTGGCCGGCCACGCTGTCCGGCGGCCAGAAGCAGCGGGCGGCGCTGGCCCGTTCCCTGCTTCGCCAGCCGGAACTGCTGCTCGCCGACGAGCCGTTCGGCGCGCTCGATGCCCTGACCCGCATGCGTATGCATGGCCTGTTGTTCCGTCTGGTCGAACAACACAAGCCGACGGTCGTCCTCGTCACCCATGACGTCGACGAAGCCCTGCTCCTGTCCGATCGGATCCTTGTTCTGAAAGACGGCCGGATCGCCGAAGACCATCAAGTCGCCCTGCCGCACCCGCGAAGCCCAGGCGACCAGACGTTTGTCGAACTTCGGCAGACCCTGCTGCGCAGTCTCGGCGTTGAAACCAATCTAATGTGAGGGAAAGCTCCATGGCGCGTAAAATGCATTTCAACCTCTTCCTCATGCCGCGCGGACACCATGAGGGCGCCTGGCGTCATCCGGATTCAACGCGACGCGCCCTTACCGACCTGGAGCTCTATGTCGAGGCCACCCGGATCGCCGAAGCGGCGAAATTCGACGCCGTATTCCTCGCGGACGTTCTGGTCGCGCCCAGCAATGGTGGCCTGGTGGCGACGGGCGCTCTCGAGCCGATCACGCTGCTTTCAGCCCTCGCGGCCCGCACCAGCCAGATCGGCCTCATCGGCACGGCATCCACCACCTACAGCCTGCCTTTCACGCATGCGCGCCAGTTCGCTTCCCTCGACCATCTGTCCGGGGGACGCGCAGGCTGGAACATCGTCACCTCCTGGGCGCCCCAGGCGGGCGCCAACTACGGCCTGGAGCAGGATGTCGCCCATGGCGACCGCTACGCGCTTGCAGACGAATTCGTGGAGGCGGTCGATGCCCTGTGGCGTAGCTTTCCCGCAGAGGCCATCGTGGATGACCGGGACGCCGGGCAGTATCTCGATCCCAGGCTGATACAGCCGGCAAACTATCGGGGCAGCCATTTCCGCACGCACGGACCGCTCAACGTGCCAAGCAGCCCGCAAGGGCGACCGGTATATGTGCAGGCGGGACAATCGGAAACCGGGCGCGCCTTTGCGGCGCGATGGGCGGAGGCCATTTTCACGGCTCACCTTGCCAAGGAAACCGCGCAATCGTTCTACGCGGACGTGAAGGGTCGAGCGGCCGCTTTCGGCCGTCGCCCGCAGGACATCGTGGTTCTGCCCGGCATCAGCGCTGCAATCGGATCGACGACCCACGAGGCGAAGCAGGTCTGGGAAGAACTCGACGCGCTGACAAGCCCGCAAATCGGGCTGGTCCGCCTTTCGGCGCGATTCGGCGGCCATGATTTCTCCGGTATTCCGCTTGACCGGCCGCTCACCCGCGGGGATTTTCCCGACCCTTCCCAGGTGGAGGCGTCCAGAAGCCGGGCGACCGGGTACATCGACGTCGCGCTCAAGGAGGGGCTGACCCTCCGCCAATTGCTGCAGAAGCTGGCTGGGGCGCGTGGACATTTCACGGCGACGGGAACGCCCGAGCAAGTCGCCGACATCGTCGAGGACTGGTTTCACTCCGGCGCGGCCGACGGCTTCAACGTCATGCCGCCGATCATGCATAAGCAATTCGAGCTGTTCGCGACGGAGGTGGTGCCGATCCTGCGCAAACGTGGACTGTTCCGCGAGGATTACGAAGGAACGACCCTTCGCTCACATTTCGGCCTGGACCCTGTCCGGCAGGACACACCGCTCGCGCATTCGGCGTGATTGGCGAGGTCCGCGTAGCCGAGCAGACTACTCGAACATGATCGCCTGCAGCGCCCCGCCATTGCGCTTCAGCCAATCCTTGCAGCGGTCGGTGTCGGGGCAGAGTTTCTCGCACAATTTCCAGAATTTCGGACCGTGGTTCATCTCCTTGAGATGCGCCACCTCATGGGCCACGAGATAGTTTATCACAGGCTGCGGTGCCATCATGATGCGCCACGAGAAGGACAGGTTGCCCTCCGAGGTGCATGATCCCCAGCGGCTGGAGGTGTCCTTGTAGCGGATCGCCTTGGCGCGCTTGCCGAGCGCCCCGGTGTGCTTGACCACCAGCTTCTCGATCTCCTTCTTGGCCTCGCGCTTCAAGAAATCGGCGATGCGGCGCGGCAGGTGGATCCGGTCGCCATGCACGATCAGCAGCGGGCCACGCTCGTCGCGCGACACCGTGACGGTGCCGCGCTTCGACGGCTCATGGACGATGCGGTGCGGCACGCCGCGTATCGGGATCCTGATGCCGGGCCGCACCTGGGGCCGGGTCGGCACCTTGGCCAGCCGCTGCTCCAGCCAGTCCTGGTGGCGCTCGAGGAACCGGTCCACCTCGCCGCGGCGCAGGCCCGGCGGAACGGTGATGCGCAGGCCCTGGCCGCCGGAATCGATGCGCAGCGTCAGGCGCCGCGCCCTGGCGCTCTCGACGATCTTGAGCGGCAGCGTGCGGCCGGCGACACAATATTCCCGCTCCACGGCGGGCGTGGGCTTGGGCTTCGTCAGATTGCGAAAGAATCCGATGGTCATGGCGGGACGATACGCGATTCGAGAAAAACGAATAGAACAAAAAAGAAACGGCGCCGCTTACGCGACGCCGTCATCATACCTTGGCCCTGTCGCTAGGCTTCAGTCGTCGAGCAGGTTAGAACCTTTGCCACGCTTGGTGGGGGTCGTTCCGGTGCTCGGATCGGTCTTCGTCGGGGCAGTCGACTTGTTGCGGTTCGCCATGAAGCGATCGAACTCGTCCTGGTCCTTGGCGCGGCGCAATTCGCGGGCATACTCGTCGAACTGCGTCAGCATCTCGTCGAGCTTGCGGCGCTCTTCGTTCAAGCGCTCAAGTTCCTTTTCGCGCCAGTCGTCGAAAGCGACGTTGCCGGTGCGGGCGGAGCCGTGACCCCAGCGCGCGGCCTTGTCGGAACCACGGCGGCAGCCAGCGAAGATGCCGTCGGTCGCGCGGTTAACGTCACGCTTGAAGCCGTCGAGCCGGTCGCCCCAGATGATGTAGGCGAGCATGGCGAAGCCGAGCGGCCAGAACACCATGAAGCCGATCACCATCAACGCGATGGTTGCCGGCGTCCAGGCCGGGCGGATCAATGCAGATGTGTTCATTTTCTCCCATTCCTTCGGTTGGAGACAGCCAGGACCGGCTGCGTGGAATCGAAATGGGAAGGCAAAAACGGCGATTCAAGACAATGTCCGCCAAAACCGGACAAAGGTCTGAAATGATTATCGCTTTTTGAGCGTATCGAGGAAAAGCACGACCAGACCGGCGATCAGCCCCCAGAACGCGGCCCCAACGCCGAACAGCGTCAGCCCCGAGGCGGTGACGACAAAAGTGACCGTGGCGGCCATGCGCTGTCCCTCGTCCTTCAGCGCGATGGCCAGCGCGTTGGCGAGCGATGCCATCAGCGCGAGCCCCGCCACCAGCACGATCAGGCTCTGCGGCAGGACGGCGAAGATCGCCACCAGCGAGGCGCCGAAAATCGCGAAGATGAGATAGGCGAGCGCATAGAACGGCCCGGTCTTCCAGCGCTCGGCCGGATCAGGATGGACGTCCGGCCCGGTGCAGATCGCCGCCGAGATCGCCGCCAGGTTGGTGGTCGAGCCGCCAAACGGCGCCGACAGCAACGACAAGAGACCGGTGACGCCGATCAGCGGGCCGGGCTCCGGGTGGTAGCCGGCGGCGCGCAGCACGGCGAGGCCCGACAGGTTCTGCGAGGCCATGGTGACGAGATAGAGCGGCAGCGCCAGGCCGATCATCGCCTTGGCGGTGAAATCGGGCGCGATCAGCGTCAGCGTCGACAGTTCCGGTGTCGGCAGGCCGCCGACACGGCCGGTCAAGAAGGCGGCGAGACCGCCCCCGATCAGCACCGCCAGCACCGACAGCGCCGGGTTGAACAGGCGGATGATGAAGAAGGCCGCGATCAGCGGCAGGATCAGCCAGGGGTCGACGGGAACGGTCTTGACCGCGTTGAGCGCGAAGGTGACGACGATGCCGGCCAGCATGCCGGAGGCGACAGAGGGCGGTATCCTGGAGATCAGCTGCGTCAACGGCTTGAACAGGCCGGTGGCGATCAACAGGATGGCGGTGACGATGAAGGCGGCGACGGCCTCGCCGATCGAAAAACCGCTCGACGCCGCCATCAGCGCCAGGCCCGGCGTCGACCATGCGGTGATGACGGGCATTTTCGTGCGCCAGGACAGCCACAGGCTCTCGATGGCCATGGCAAGGCAAATGGTCGTCACCCAGCTCGCCGTCTGGATTTGCGTCGCGCCGACCGCATGGGCGGCGGCAATGACGATGGCCAGTGTGCCGCCAAAGCCGACAATGGCCGCGACAAAGGCTGAGATCGGGATGGAAAGGCGCATGCTCATCAGCCCCGCTTGGCCATGTCACCGACCGACCGCACCAGCATGTCGAGATCCTGCGGCCGCGACAGGCGGTGGTCGCCGTCAGGAATGAGCGACAATGTGACATCGTCGGCCGGCAGCAGGCTGACCAGCTTCAACGCGTGGCTCGACGGCACGTCCGCATCGGCCAGGCCCTGCAGGATGTGAACCGGGCAATGGGTGTCGATCGGGCCCGTCATCACCCGGTTGTCGCGCCCGTCCTCGATCAAGGCGCGCGTGTAGATGTAGGGTTCCTGGGAATAATCCGACGGCTCGGCGAAGAACCCCTTTTTTGCGAGGTCGCGTTTCTGCGCCTTGGTCAGCACCGGTTCGACCAGTTCGGCGGTAAAATCCGGCGCTGGCGCCAGCAGCACCAGGCCGACGACGCTTGCGTCGCCCGCCTTGCGCAATTCCTGCACCATGCGCAGCGCGATCCAGGCGCCCATCGAGGAGCCGACCAGGATCTGATTGCCCCTTGTGAAATGGCGGAACACGGCAAGGCTCTGCGACAGCCATGTCGAAATCGTGCCGTCGGCAAAGGCGCCGCCGGATTCGCCATGGCCCGAATAGTCATGGCGCAGGAAAGCCCGGCCTTCGCTCGCGGCCCAGTCCGACAGCGTCTCAGCCTTCGTGCCCAGCATGTCCGACTTGTAGCCGCCGAGCCAGACAATACCCGGCGTGGAACCCGTCAAATGGCGCACCGCGATGCGCGATCCATCAACATCCAGGAAGATTGGCGGCGTGGCGGTCATGGCTTTTCCTCGGGCCCTTTTTCGGCGCGGGGTTCTTGTGACACAGCCACAGGCGTGGCGAAAAGTGCTCACGATGCTCTTTGTTTGGTGCAGGCCCGCGATCAGGGTGATTTTCTGTCAATGCTGTGCTATTGACTCCGCCCGCGCGCTCACCACATTGACGCGTCCACACATCAGACCGACAAAACCCGGAACGAAACGGCCAAGGAGACCACGACCATTCGCAGACCTTTCAAAGCAGCGGCGCCGACCAAGGATGGGCCGCGCTCCAACCGTGATATCCGGGTTCCCCGGGTCCAGCTTATCGACGCAGAAGGCCAGAACCGCGGTGATGTTTCCATCAACGACGCATTGCTGCTCGCCGAAGAGGCTGGGCTCGATCTCGTCGAAATATCGCCCAACGCGGTTCCTCCCGTCGTAAAAATCCTCGATCTCGGCAAGTTGAAATACGCCAACCAGAAGAAGGCGGCCGAGGCGCGCAAGAATCAGAAGGTCATCGAGATCAAGGAGATCAAGATGCGCCCGAACATCGACAGCCACGACTACGAGACCAAGATGAAGGCGGTTCGCCGCTTTTTCGAGGAAGGCGACAAGGTCAAGCTGACGCTGCGCTTCCGTGGCCGCGAGATGGCGCATATGGAGCTCGGCATGCAGCTTCTGAACAAGGTGCGCGAAGAAGTGGCGACTATCGCCAAGGTCGAGGCCGAGCCGAAGCTCGAAGGCCGCCAGATGATGATGGTGCTGGCGCCGCGCTAAGGTGTGCTGAACATCTGAGATCACGATAAAGTCAGGCGTGGCTAGCGCTTCAAAACCGCCTGAATTGTCTTGCAGAGCGTCCCGGCGATCGGCGGGACGCCTGTTTCTCGGCTAAAGCCGCGATCGCCGGCTAAGCTCCTCGACGATCGGACATCCCTTGGACAACGAACTCAAATACGGGCTGGGCAATTACCAGCAGATGCGCCGGCTCGTGCTTGCCGTGCTCGTGGTGGTGCTGTTTTTGGCACTGCTGTTTGGTCAGTCGACCTTCCCACCCGACACGCCGGTGCATGAGACGATCGAGATGTTCGGCGTGCTGCTGATCTTCCTCGGCATCGTCGGCCGCCTCTGGGCGACGCTCTATATAGGCGGGCGCAAATCGTCCGAAGTAGTGACGGGCGGACCCTATTCGATCACCCGCAACCCGCTCTATGTGTTCTCGACACTGGCCGCGGCCGGCGTCGGCGCGCAGATCGGCTCGTTCTCCGGCATCATCCTGTTCGCGCTGCTGTGCGCGGGTGCCTTCCATATCGTTATCTTGCGCGAGGAGAAATTCCTCAAGGAAGCGCTCGGCGCACCCTATGCCGCCTATCTGGCGCGGGTGCCGCGCTTCTTCCCGAACCTTTCCCTCTACCAGGAAGGCGATACCGGAAGCTTCAAGCCGCGTCTGCTGTTGACCACGCTGCTCGACGGCCTGGTGTTCCTCGTTGCACTGCCGGCCTTCGAACTGATCGACGGTGCCCAGCAGTCGGGGATGCTGCCCGTTTGGTTCACGCTGCCCTGACCGAGGCCGAAAGGGCGCGGCGCGGTGGGTGTTGCACACGGGCCCGCTTTGACGTATAGCACCGCCGTTCAAGAAAACCGCCCGGCAGGGCATGCCGTGGCGGTTTCATTTGCTTTTCGGGCTTTGGTCGGCCCGAAGCGAACAAGAAGCGCGATAGTGCGCCAACGAGACGGAGTAGCAAAATGCCCAAGATGAAGACCAAGTCGGCCGCCAAGAAGCGGTTCAAGATCACAGGTACGGGTAAAGTCCTGTCGGCTGCGGCCGGCAAGCGTCACGGCATGATCAAGCGTTCCAACAAGTTCATTCGAAATGCCCGCGGCACGATGGTTCTGGCTGAACCGGATGGCAAGAAGGTCATCAAGAATTTTCTGCCGAACGGCCTCTAAGGCATTCGGTCTGGACAGCGTTTGTTTTACGCAATTCCGAACGGAAAACCGCAACACACTTCCTGGAATTGCTTTTAAGGAGATCATGACATGGCACGCGTAAAGAGAGGCGTCACCTCGCACGCCAAGCACAAGAAGGTCCTGAAAGCCGCCAAAGGCTTCTACGGCCGCCGCAAGAACACCATCCGCATCGCCAAGCAGGCGGTGGAAAAGTCGCTGCAGTACGCTTACCGCGACCGCAAGAACCGCAAGCGCTCGTTCCGCGCGCTGTGGATCCAGCGCATCAACGCCGCGACCCACGAGCATGGCCTGACCTATGGCCGCTTCATCGACGGCCTCAACAAGGCCGGCATCGAGATCGATCGCAAGATCCTGTCCGACATGGCCATCCACGAGCCGCAGGCTTTCGCCGCGCTGGTCGCCAAGGCCAAGGTCGCGCTCGAATATCTGAAGAACACCACGCCGAACGCTTTTGAAAGCGCTGTCGCCTAAGACCAGCGCTTCCCAAGCATTCGCGATTCTGATTTGGGGAACCCGCGCTGGCTCGGCTGGCGCGGGTTCTTTTTTGACCCTGATGTAACCAAAATGGTGACAACGAAACCAAAATGGTGTCGGTCGCCCGATCAAGAGAGTTTCGCCGTGAACGCCACCGCAGGAAATCTTGAAGCCCTGGAAGATTCGCTTCTGTCCGACATCGCATCGGCCGCCGATGAGCCGGCGATCGAAGCCGTGCGCATCGCGGCCTTCGGTAAGAAGGGCACCGTGTCCGAAATGCTGAAAACGCTGGGCGCCATGACCCCCGAGGAGCGCCAGGTCAAAGGCCCTGCCATCAATGGCCTCAAGAACCGTGTCACCGAGGCGCTGACCGCCCGCAAGGCCGAGTTGAAGGACGTGGCGATCGCCGCGCGGCTGGCCGCCGAGAAGGTCGACGTGACGCTGCCGGTGCGGCAATCGCCGGCCGAGCGCGGCCGCATCCATCCGATCAGCCAGGTCATCGACGAGATCGCGGCGATCTTCGGTGACCTCGGCTTCGCGATCGCCGAAGGTCCCGATATCGAGACCGACTATTACAATTTCACCGCGCTGAATTTCCCGGAAGGCCATCCGGCGCGCGAGATGCACGACACTTTCTTCTTCCAGCCGGACGAGAAGGGCGAGCGCAAGCTTTTGCGCACCCACACCTCCCCGGTGCAGATCCGCACCATGGAGAAGCAGAAGCCGCCGATCCGCATCGTCATTCCGGGCAAGACCTATCGGCAGGATTCCGACGCCACCCACTCGCCGATGTTCCATCAGGTCGAGGGTCTGGTGATCGACAAGTCGGCCAACGTCGCCAACATGAAGTGGGTGCTGGAGGAGTTCTGCAAGGCCTTCTTCGAGGTGCCCTCGGTCAAGATGCGCTTCCGGCCGTCCTTCTTCCCTTTCACCGAGCCAAGCCTCGAGGTCGACATCCAGTGCGACCGCTCGCGGCCAGGCGAAGTGCGCTTCGGCGAAGGCTCCGACTGGATGGAGATCCTCGGCTGCGGCATGGTGCACCCCAACGTGCTGCGTGCCGGCGGGCTTGATCCCGACGAATACCAGGGCTTTGCCTGGGGCATGGGCATCGACCGCATCGCCATGCTGAAATACGGCATGCCGGACCTGCGCGCCTTCTTCGATGCCGATGTCCGCTGGCTGTCGCATTACGGCTTTAGACCGCTCGACATGCCGACCCTGTTCGGGGGCTTGAGCGCGTGACAGAAGCCCACATCGGCGGCTGCCGCTGCGGTGCCGTGCGGTTCGAGGTCTCTGTCGAACCGCACCACGTCAGCTATTGCCATTGCGGCGATTGCCGGCGGGCCAGCGGCGCGCCCGTATCGGCTTTTGTCGGCTTCCCGGTCGACAAGGTGGCGTTTACGGGCAAGGCGTTGAAGATGTACGAGAACGGCCCGGTAACGCGTTCGTTCTGCGGCATCTGCGGCTCGCCGATCGCCTATGTCGATGACCGGCTCGAGGACGATATCTACTTCGTGCTCGGCGCCATGGACAGGCCGGCCGATTTCAAGCCGACGCAGCATGCCTATGTGAGCGAGCAGCTTCCTTTCCTGCATATGTCCGACGACTTGCCGAGACATTTGAAAACAAGCGTCAAAAGACCAGACGGAACAATCCCATGAAATTCACCCTCTCCTGGCTCAAGGATCATCTCGAGACTGACGCCACGCTCGCCGAGATCGTCGAGCGGCTGACCTCGATCGGCCTCGAAGTCGAGCATGTCGACGACAAATCGAGCCTGAAACCCTTCGTTATCGCCAAGGTACTGACGGCGGTGCAGCACCCGGATGCCGACCGGCTGCGGGTGCTGACCGTCGACACCGGCGACGGCAAGCCGCCGGTGCAAGTGGTGTGTGGAGCGCCGAACGCCCGCGCGGGCCTGATCGGCGCCTTTGCCGCGCCCGGCACCTATGTGCCCGGCATCGACGTGACGCTGACGGTCGGCAAGATCCGGGGCGTCGAAAGCCATGGCATGATGTGCTCCGAGCGCGAACTGGAGCTTTCCGACGAGCATAACGGCATCATCGACCTGCCCGCCGATGCGCCGGTCGGCACCAGCTTCGCGACCTATGCGCATCTCGACGATCCGGTGATCGAGATCAATCTGACGCCGAACCGGCCTGACGCGACCAGCGTCTATGGCATCGCCAGGGATCTGGCTGCGAGCGGGCTCGGTCGTCTCGTTGGCGGCGCCATCATGCCCCATGCCGGCAGCGGCATGTGCCCGGTTAAGGTGGCGATCGAAGCCCCGGAACTCTGTCCTGGCTTCGCCCTCAGGCTGGTCAAAGGCGTGAAGAACGGCCCGTCGCCGAAATGGCTGCAGCAGCGGCTGATCGCTATTGGCCTTCGGCCGATCAGCGCGCTGGTGGACATCACCAATTACGTCACCTTCGATCGTGGCCGGCCGCTGCATGTGTTCGATGCCAAGAAGGTCGCCGGCAACCTCGCCGTGCGCCGCGCGCGCGATGGCGAGAAGGTGCTGGCGCTCGACGGCCGCGAATACACGCTGACGCCGGAGATGTGCGTGATCGCGGATGACGATGGCGTCGAATCGATCGCCGGCATCATGGGCGGCGAGCATTCCGGCTGCGACGAAAACACCACCGACGTGCTGGTCGAGTCCGCACTTTGGGATCCGATCACCACCGCCCGCACCGGCCGCACACTCGGCATCATCACCGATGCGCGCTATCGCTTCGAACGCGGTGTCGATCCCGAATTCATGGTGCCAGGCGTGGAACTGGCGACGAAACTGGTGCTCGATTTCTGCGGCGGCACGCCGACGGAGATCGAAGTGGCAGGCTATGCAAGCCACCAGCCCAAGATGGTCTCCTTCCCGCTGTCGGACATCAAGCGCCTGACCGGGATCGAGGTCCCCAGGGCGGAAAGCCTGGACATTCTCTCGCGCCTCGGTTTCACGGCGGACGGATCGGGCGATGTCGTCAACGTCACCGTGCCCTCCTGGCGTCCCGATGTCGACGGCAAGGCCGACCTGGTCGAGGAGGTGATGCGCATCCACGGCGTCGACAACATCGCGCCGCAGCCGCTCGGCGCGCATGACACGGTCAATGCAAAAATCCTCACCACGCTGCAGGTGCGCACCCGCACGGCCAAGCGCGCATTGGCAGTGCGCGGCATGATGGAGGCCGTCACATGGTCGTTCATCCCGGCCAGGCACGCCGAATTGTTCGGCGGCGGCCAGACGGCGCTCAAGCTCGCCAACCCGATCGCCGCCGACATGTCCGACATGCGGCCCTCGCTGCTTCCGGGGCTGATCGCCGCTGCCCAGCGCAATGCCGACAAGGGCATCGGCGACGTGGCACTGTTCGAAGTCTCGGGCACCTATGAGGGCGACGGCGCCGACCAGCAGCGCCGCGTCGCCGCCGGCGTGCGCCGCGGCACCGCCAAGCTCGACGGCTCAGGCCGCAACTGGGCCGGCAATCCCGGCGCGGTTGGCGTGTTCGACGCCAAGGCCGATGCGATCGCCGCACTCGAAGCCTGCGGCGCGCCGGTCGACCGGCTGCAGATCGAGCCCGGCGGTCCGGCCTGGTACCATCCCGGCCGCTCCGGCACGATCAAGCTCGGGCCGAAAACGGTGCTGGGCACCTTCGGCGAGTTCCACCCGAAGACGCTGGAAGGGCTCGACGTCTCCGGACCGCTGTGCGGCTTCGAAGTGTTCGTCGACGCCGTGCCCGAGCCGAAGGCCAAGCCGACGAAGACCAAGCCGAAGCTGGAGCTTTCCGCCTTCCAGGCGGTGAAGCGCGACTTCGCCTTCGTCGTCGATAGATCCGTCGAGGCCGGCACGCTGGTGCGCGCCGCCCTTGCCGCCGACAAGAAGCTGATCACTGGTGTCTCGGTCTTCGACATCTTCGAGGGTGCATCGCTCGGCGCCGACAAAAAATCGATCGCCATCGAAGTGTCGATCCAGCCGGTCGAAAAGACGCTGACCGACGAGGATTTCGAGGCACTCGCCAAGCGCATCGTCGAGAATGTCGGCAAGCAGACCGGTGGTGTTCTGCGCGGCTAGAACTTGCGGAGCGATGGCGAATCGCCCTCAAAAAGGGCGATGGACCATCTGCGCTATTCCGGGCTGCCGTTCGAAGCACAACGAGCGGTGTTTCTCGATATCGTCTCGGCGGACCCGCTGGTCCAGGACGCGCTGGTGCGGGCGCACTCGCTCGACCTGCCGGACTGGCTGGTGGTTTCCGGTGCGCTCTACAACAGCGTCTGGAACCATCTGACCGGCAAGCCTTCGGGCTACGGCATCAAAGATGTCGACTTGTTCTATTTCGATGACGCGGATTTATCCTACGAAGCCGAGGACGCCATCATTCACCGGGCGGCACGGCATTTCGAAGGACTGGCATTGCCGGTCGAGGTGCGCAACCAGGCGCGGGTGCATCTGTGGTACCCGCAGAAGTTCGGACAGCCCTGCCCGCGTTATTCCAGTTCCAGCGACTCGGTTGGGCATTTTGCCTCGAAGACCCATGCGGTCGGGGTGCGATACGGGGGTGACGGGCAATTGGAGCTGGTGGCGCCGTTTGGGCTCGACGATATTTTTTCGTTTCGCATCACACCGAACCGGGTGATGGACAACCAGCGCACGCATGATGCGAAGGGCAGGCGCGCGAGGGAATATTGGCCGGAGATTGCGGTGGTGCCTTGGTGACAGGCAGGGGTAAGAGATGCCGGTGCGAGGCACCCCCCTCTGCCCTGCCGGGCATCTCCCCGCAAGGGGGAGATCGGCCCTGATCCAGGCTTTCGCCAATCTTCGGCGCAGAATGCGAGGCGGGACCGGGAAGTTGCCGATCTCCCCCCTTGCGGGGGAGATGCCCGGCAGGGCAGAGGGGGGTGCCTCGCGCCAATTTTTCCCAGTCATTTGTATCGCGCGGCATTGAAGAAGGAGCGCCGAAGCGCTCCTCACCCATTCACCAGCGCCAGCAACTCCTCCGTGTAACGCTTGCCGACCACCTTATCGGGCGACAGCGCGTCACCGATCGCCGCCACCTCGGCCGCGCTCAGCTCGATCCCGGCCGCCGCCGTGTTCTGCTCCAGATGACGTATCTTTCTTGCGCCGGGGATCGGCACGATGAAATCGCCCTGGTGCAGCACCCACGCGAGCGCCAGCTGCGCCGAGGTGACGCCTTTTTCCGCCGCCAGCTTTTCCAGCGTGGCGACAATTTTGGCATTGGCTTCCATGGCGTTGGTCTGGAAACGCGGCAAGGTGCGGCGCCAGTCATCGTCGCTCAAGGCCTCGGGCTTGGCGATCGTACCGGTCAGCAGGCCACGACCCAGCGGGCTGTAGGGAACGAAGCCGATGCCGAGTTCGCGGCAGACAGCGAACACCTCGTCTTCCGGATCGCGGCTCCACAGCGAATATTCGCTCTGGACGGCCGCGATCGGATGCACGGCGTGCGCCCGGCGGATGGTCGCGGCACTCGCTTCCGACAGACCGAGCGCCCGTACCTTGCCCTCGCGCACCAGTTCGGCCATGGCGCCGACCGTGTCCTCGATCGGCACGTTGGGGTCGACGCGATGCTGGTAGTAGAGGTCGATCACATCAGTGCCCAGTCGCTTCAGCGACGCCTCGGCGACAGCCTTGACGTGCTCGGGGCGGCTGTCGACGCCGGCCATGCGGTCCATACCGGCACCTTCCTCCAGGATCTTGAAGCCGAATTTGGTGGCGATGGTCACCTTGTCGCGCACCGGCTTCAGCGCCTTGCCGACCAGAACCTCGTTCTCATAGGGGCCGTAGACCTCCGCCGTGTCGAAGAAATTGACGCCGATGTCGACGGCGCGGCGCAATGTGGCGATCGCTTCAGCCTCCGGCTGGCCGCCATAGGCGAAGCTCATGCCCATGCAGCCGAGGCCGACGGGGTAGACGTTCAATTCAGTTCCTAGCTTGCGGGTTTGCATAACGCGTCTCCTTATTGCAATGCGGGATAAATAGCGCCTTGCCTTGTGTTCGATAATCGGCTCTCATTCGCACGGGCTGTTCTAGAATATAGATCAATGAACCGAGCGAACCTTTCCCAACTGGCCGTGCTGGCAACCGTCGCCCAATGCGGCAGCTTCCGCGGCGCCGCCAAGGAGTTGGCGATCGCGCCGTCGGCGGTCAGCCACGCGGTGTCCAGCCTGGAAGCCCGGCTTGGTGTTCGCCTCCTGTCGCGCAGCACACGCAGTGTCGCGCCCACCGAAGAAGGTGCGCAATTGCTGGAACGGCTGCGACCGGCGCTGTCCGAGATCGACCTGGCGCTGGAGACGGCGGTCGAGGCGCGCGACCGGCCCGCCGGGAATCTGCGGCTCAGCGTGCCGCGCACGGCAGCGCATCTGGTGCTGACGCCAAGGCTGGGCGCTTTTGCGGCAGCCTACCCCGACATCGTGCTTGAGATCGTCGTCGAGGATCGCTTCACCGACGTGGTGGAAGGTGGCTTCGATGCCGGCGTGCGACTCGGCGAGAGCCTGCAGCGCGACATGATCGCGGTGCGCATCGGGCCGGATATTCGCGGCGCTGTGGTCGGCGCGCCGGCCTATTTCAAAGCGATGCCCAGACCGCACCACCCGCGCGACCTTGCCGGCCATCGCTGCATCCGCTTCCGCTTCTCCAGCGGCATCCTCTACCGCTGGGAATTCGAGAAGGGGCGCGAGGCGATCGAGATGGCGGTGGAAGGGCCGCTTATCCTCGACGAGGACCATCTGATCGCGCAGGCCGCGGTCGACGGCGCCGGGCTCGCCTTCGTCTTCGAGGACTATGTCCGCGCGCCGCTCGCCGACGGCAGGCTGATCCGCGTGCTGGAGGACTGGTGCCCGTTTTTCGACGGGTTCTTCGTCTACTATCCGAGCCGCCGCCAGATGCGTCCGGCACTCAGGGCTTTCGTCGATTTCTTCAAGGTGGGCGCATGAGGCGCGCTTTACCTTCCCTCTTGTGGGGATGGTCGGCTCGCAGTCGGAGCGAAGCGGAGATTGCGAGCCGGGGTGGGCAGCACCCTATGAAGCCCCCCCGATCCGCTGCGCGGATCGACCCTCCCCACAAGGGGGAGGGTGAAGAGCGCCCGGACGAAACCTGTCCTGCCGTTCGTTCGCCTCCCATGCAGGCGTCAATCACCAACAGTCGAACCCGCTACGGCTGGGCAACCATTCTTATTCACTGGCTGATCGGGATCATCTTCATCAGCCAGTTCGCCCTCGGCTTCGTCATGGTGCGGCTCAGCAGCCAGCGCACCGCCTTCGAGCTGATCCAACTGCACAAATCGCTGGGCTTCCTGCTGCTTGGCCTCATCATCCTGCGCATCGCATGGCGGCTCGGCAATGCGGCGCCGCCCCTGCCGGCCTCGGTTGGCGCCCTGGAGCGGCGCGCCGGGCCACTAGCGCATCTGGCGCTCTATGCGTTCCAGATCGCCCTGCCCTTGTCAGGCTGGGCATTGGTGTCGGTGTCGACGCTGGAAATCCCGACCATGCCGTTCAACCTGTTCGTGATGCCCAACCTGCCGCTCGCCGAGTCCGACCTTGCCGAAAGCTTCTGGGCATCGGTGCACTGGTACCTAGCCTATGCCGGCATCGCGCTCGTCGCGCTGCATGTCGCCGCCGCGTTGCGCCATCACTTCCTGCTGCGCGACAGCGTGCTCACGCGCATGATCACCCCTTCGTCAGGCCGGGAATAGACCTGGCCGGGAATAGATCTGGCCGGGAATAGAACCGGCAGTTGGTTCGTTGATGGGGCGAGGACGCGACCAGCGTTGCCTCCAAAAAGGATTACTCCCCATGTATGCACGCATCTTCGGATTTGCGGCGGTTGCCGCTTGCCTTGCCATGCCTGTTTCAGCGGCCATTTCGCTTAGCGAGGCCGCCGGCAGCTATACGATCAATCCGGCAGCCTCCAGCATCCGTTTCACCATCGGCAAGGCCGGTGGCGGGGGCTTCGATGGCGCCTTCGGCCGCTTCAAGGGCACGATCCGCATCGACAATTCCGATGTCGGGCGCTCCAAGGTCGACTTTACCATCTATCCGGAAAGCGTCGGCACCGGCCAGGGCCGCATCGATGCCTTCCTGCGCTCCGACGCGGTGTTCGATGCTGCCAACAGCCCGGAGATCCAGTTCCGCTCGACCAGCGTGACCCGCACCGGCGACACGTCAGCCCTTGTCACCGGCCGGCTGACAGCACGCGGCAAGACGTTTGCGGAAAAGTTCACCGCCGAGTTCGACGGGTCGAAGGGCGGCACGATCAAATTCCATGTCACCGGCAAGGTGTTGAGGTCGCGTTACGGCATGGATGTCGGCACGCCGCTCTATTCCAATATCGTCGACTTCGACATGGCACTGACGGGTAAGCGGAGCTGACCCGGGGATAAGCGGGGCTGACCCGGGGAAAACGGGTTAGTTGCCACGGCACATCGCATTGGCTTTTCCGGCGATTTCAGGCAAACCTCGTCGCCTGTAAAAATCGACATGGAGAAGCGTGATGTTCCGATGGGGTGTGTTGTCGACGGCCAAGATCGGCCGCGAGCAGTTGTTGCCGGCAATTGTCGAGGCGGAGAACGGCGTGCTGTCGGCGATCGCCAGCCGCGACCTGTCGAAGGCCAAGGCATTGGCCGAGCGCTTCGGCGCACGCCATGCCTTCGGCTCCTATGAGGAACTGCTTGCCTCCAAGGACATTGACGGCGTCTACATCCCGCTGCCGACCTCGCAGCATGTCGAATGGACGGCGAAGGCCATCGAAGCCGGCAAGCATGTGCTAGTGGAAAAGCCGCTGGCGCTCGACGCCAAGGACATCCCGCCGCTGATCCAGCTGCGCGACCAGAAGAAGGTGCTGGTCTGCGAGGCGTTCATGGTCATCTATCATCCGCAGTGGATCAAGGTGCGCGATCTCATCGCCAGCGGCGCCATCGGCCGGCTGCGCCACGTGCAGGGCGCGTTTTCCTATTACAATGTCGACCCCAACAACATGCGCAACCAGCTCGATCTCGGCGGTGGCGCGCTGCCCGACATCGGCGTCTACCCGACCGTGTCGACGCGCTTTTCGACCGGCAAGGAGCCGCTGCGCGTGCAGGCGACGATCGAGCGCGACAAGAAATTCGGCACCGATATCTACTCCTCGATCCGCGCCGATTTCGGCGACTTCGAACTGTCCTTCTATTTGTCGACGCAGATGGCGGCGCGGCAGGTGATGGTGTTCCACGGCGAGAAGGGTTTCATCGAGGTTTTTTCTCCGTTCAATGCCGGCCTCTACGATCATCACCGCGTCGAACTGCACAACCAGAACCACACCGAGGCGCAGGTGTTCCGCTTTCCGGGCACGCAGCAATACCGGCTGGAGGTCGAGACCTTCGCGCGGGCGGCTCAGGGCAGCAAGGAGCGCGTCTTCACACTGGAGGAGTCCGTGCTCAACCAGAAGGTCATCGACGCCATCTTCCGCGCCGGCGGCAAGGACGGCTGGGAGGCTGTCTAACTGCTTGCTTTAAAATAGCCGGCTAATTCTGGGAGGGGCAATGGCTGACGATGCGGACGTGATCATTGTGGGCGCCGGCCTTGCCGGGCTGGTTGCCGCCGCCGAACTTGCCGAGGCCGGCAAGAAGATCATCATCGTCGACCAGGAGCCGGAGCAGTCGCTGGGCGGTCAGGCGTTCTGGTCGTTCGGCGGGCTTTTCCTCGTCGATTCGCCCGAGCAGCGGCGCATGCGCATCCGCGATTCACATGATCTGGCGCTCGAGGACTGGCTGGGCACCGCCGCTTTCGACCGGCCGGAAGATCACTGGCCACGCAAATGGGCGGAAGCCTATGTCGGCTTCGCCGCCGGCGAGAAGCGCTCCTGGCTGATGGAGCGCGGCCTGAAGTTCTTCCCTGTGGTCGGCTGGGCCGAGCGCGGCGGCGGCAATGCCATCGGCCACGGCAATTCGGTGCCGCGCTTCCATATCACCTGGGGTACCGGCCCGGGTGTGCTCGAACCCTTCGTCCTGCGCGTACGCGAGGCGCAAAAGCGCGGCTTGATCAGCTTCAGATTCCGCCACCGCGTCAACGAACTGACGCGGACGGGCGCTGCCGTCACCGGTGTGCGCGGCGATATCCTTGAGCCGAGCACGGTCGAGCGCGGCCACAAGAGTTCGCGCGAAATATCAGGCGATTTCGAACTTCATGCACAAGCGGTAATCGTCGCTTCCGGCGGCATCGGCGCCAACCATCAGCTTGTGCGGGAAAATTGGCCCAAGCGGCTTGGCGCGGCGCCGAAGCGCATGATCACTGGCGTGCCCGACCATGTCGACGGCCGCATGCTGGCGATCACGGAGCAGGCCGGCGGTTCGATCATCAACCGAGACCGCATGTGGCACTATGTCGAGGGCATCAAGAACTGGGCGCCGATCTGGACCGACCACGCGATCCGTATCCTGCCTGGCCCGTCGTCGCTGTGGCTCGATGCGCGGGGCAAACGCCTGCCGGTACCGCTCTATCCCGGCTTCGACACGCTGGGCACGCTCAGCCATATCATGGGCACCGGCTTCGACTATTCCTGGTTCATCCTGACCAAGAAAATCATCCAGAAGGAGTTCGCCCTGTCGGGCTCCGAACAGAACCCGGACCTGACCGGCAAGAGCTGGCGTCAGGTGCTGGGGCGTGCCACCTCAGGCATACCGGGACCGGTGAAAGCCTTCATGGAGAAGGGCGAGGATTTCATCGTCGAGGCCGATCTTTCGAAGCTGGTCACCCGCATGAACGCGCTGGCCGGCGGCGAGCCGCTGCTCGAGCTTGCCCAGGTCGAGCGCGAAATCCGCGCCCGCGACCGGCAGCTCGACAACCCGTTCTCCAAGGACATGCAGATCACCGCGCTGCGTGGCGCGCGGGCCTATCTCGGCGACCGGCTGATCCGCACGGCCAAGCCGCACAAGATGCTCGACCCGGCGAATGGCCCGCTGATCGCGGTGCGTCTCAACATCCTGACCCGCAAGACGCTGGGTGGCCTGCAGACCGATCTCGACAGCCGCGTGCTGGGTGAGGATGGTCAGCCGGTGCCGGGGCTCTATGCCGTTGGCGAGGCCGCCGGTTTCGGCGGCGGCGGCGTGCATGGCTATGCCGCGCTGGAAGGCACCTTCCTCGGCGGCTGCATCTTCTCCGGCCGCGGCGCAGGCCGGGCAGCGGCACGTTCGGTGGCGTGAGAGGTCCAAAGCCTACCGAGCTCACTATACCGGAACAGCGCTGTTCATTTCTTCGCTTGGCAATCTCATAGAGATGTACAGTCAAGTCGAGTATGTTGACAGCGCCGACTAGGTGCTTATTTCCAGGAAATGCTAGTGAGCAATTACTTAATAGCGCGCTGATGACAGCGCGGCGCCCGTAGGCTAATCTGTTGTGTTTTCCGGGGATGGCAATGGGCAAAAAACACATAGTCATTGCGGTACATGGGATTCGAGATTTTGGTCAATGGCAGGACCGTCTCGGCGATATTTTAGCTGTTAATCCTTCAATTGTTACCGAACGATATCGTTTTGGATATTTCAGCGTCCTTGCGTTCCTTATACCGTTTGCGCGCTGGCTGGCCGTTAGAGCATTTCGCCGACATTTTGAGCAACTGGTGAAAGATAATCCCGAGGCTCATTTCTCCCTAGTGGCGCATTCTTTCGGTACACATATCGTTGCTCACGCCATTCGCGGCATGAAGCCGCCGGATATTCCGCGAATAAAAACGATCATCCTGGCCGCCAGCGTCCTGCGGTCTTCTTTCGACTGGTCTGCGGTGATCGCCAGAAGTCGGATGAATGGAAAAGGCATCCAACGGGTCCTCAATGACTGTGGCTGGGATGACAAGGTCCTGATTCTGAGCCAGCTTTTCGTACTCTTCACGGGCATGGCTGGAAGAGTGGGATTCTACGGTTTTATAGGCGTTGACGTGAAAAACCGGTTTTTCCCTGGCGGGCATGGGCATTATTTTAAGCCAGCAGGCGTCGATGCCGACGCCTTTATGCGCGAATGGTGGCTACCGGTTTTGGCCGCGACAGCCAAACCGCGTGACGGGTTGCCGTTTCCCCCAAACACGATACCCAAAGGCATTTTCTACGCTCTTTTGCGCCTAGCCGATCCCGTCAAGATCTGTGTCTATCTGATGACCTTTCTCCTGGTTTGGAACATTGCCTATCTGGAACCGCGCCGAGCGGCTGCCGAGGAAAGTTACCGGCGGCAATACCAAACAGCCGCAACCCAGATGCAATCTGACCGGTCGGTTCCCACAGCGTTCTTGGCCCTGCTGAGGCTTGCCCATTCGCAGAGCGAAAGCGACCCAGCGCACATTCTCGCGCGGTTCGCAGGACAGCGGCTCAACTCGTTTGATAAAGCCAGCCGCAGCTTAAGAACGGATACTGTCTATGAGTGGGGCGACGGCTCTTATCTGATCCGGGATCAGCCCATCAGACTTTCGGTGCGCCGACCTATCGTCGAGTACCACTCGACCGACTTTCATTTGTTCATTCTGGTCGGAGAAGGACGGTCCGTGTGGGTGATCGACGATCGGACGGGGAAGGTCAAGTGGAAGACGTCGATTGACGAAGAAGGATACGACGCATCGAATGTGCACATGTGGCGATTGAAGGGCAGCAGCCATGTTGCCGTCGATTTTGACGTCGCGCAGCCAGAAGAGGATAACACTCCTCACTATGTGATTGATGTAAATTTGGATGGGGGCGATGGGACCTATTTTGGTGGCCACCCGGCGGCGGGTTTAGACTGTGCCACGATCGAGCCTGCACTTGAGTTGCCGGACAATGATGATGATGACCCGACACCGGAGCAATACAAGACAGCTCAAGCGAAGTTGGATGAGCAAACCGCACGCACGAAAACCTGTCTTCTACCGCTGTCGATAGAAGTTCCCCCGTCATTTCGTTTTCCAGCAGTTTCGTCGGAGTCAAACGTATGGTCATCCGTCGCCAGCACCCCGGTTCCCAAGGATGATACGTCGACCTCCGGATGCGCCTATGGCGAGATGCTTTTTACTCACGATCGCCGGGAAAATGGTAAGCTGCGGTTCGACGACAGCACGACGGATGACCCTTCGGTCAACGACCTCTCGTTCAATAACGGGGACTGCTTCTACACCTTTCAAGGGCCCGGTGCTAAGCACTACATCGCACTTAGCAAGGTCATGGGCAAAGCGTGGGTCGAATGGCTCATTTGTGAACTTCGAACGGAAGTCGACGTTGGCCGGTGTGTGGAGGACGGGTTCTACTATCTGGCCAAAGGGGATCTCTCTATGTCTCCTAACCGTCGCTATCTGGCTCTCGCAGACGATGCTAGCGAGGGTATAGGGAATTCGTGGTCTTTGATCGACCTGCAGAACATGGTTGTGCTCGCGCCGACAGTCTTCCCTCTTACTCGCGTTAGCGCGGTTGCAATGACCGATGAGGCCGTCTTAGTCGCGGCTCCGGCTGCAGCTCCCCGCGGCGCCTTGGAGCTCTGGGCTTACAAATTTACCGACGGTATCCCAGAACTCCTTACGCGCCAGCTCATTCAGCCACCTGAAAGTTTCGAGTTCACCGGAGATAGCGATACAAATATCCACGATGCGACACGATTGATCGTAAGCTCTGGGTCGTTCGTTCTGGCTTCCATCTTCCAGGAAATTGCCGATCTAAAGATATCCTCAGACACAAGCATGCTGGCATGGGCCGGGTCAGTGTTGCCATGGTTAGTTCCTCCAGCACAGCCGCCGTTGGCAACCTTGTGGACCACGCCCGAAGTCGGATTGCCGGTCAACGTGCAGATCGCGATCACTTACTCACCGGATAGGGAAATACTCGCCGTCAGTGCAGCTAGCCAGATCCGAATCGTGAATACGTCGGATGGCACTTTTCTCACGCCCGTAATTGACATTTCTACATTTCCTGCCTGCAGGGGCCCCATCGTCGCCGTCACAGCCCATGCTGACCTGACCCTCACTGTGACAACGGATAACTGCGTCGCAACCCGACAGTCGCCACTATCTGCAACCGAGTTGGCCAAAATAGAGGCCAATCCCTCACTTTATTTCGGGATGGGAGGAGCTCTTGCGCCGATGCTGCCCAATGAGACGCGTGCACCCTGAAATCCATTCTCAGAGTCCACCAGTCCGATTCATATGATTTCATGTTCGCCTGAAGCCGGTCTGTCAGCCCGGCCGTCGGACCTACATAGTCGCTGGCCGCATAGGAATTCGAGAGGAGGTTCTGGCCTGAAATATATACGTCGCGTTTATGGCATTGCCGGCAGCGATGCGTGACGGAAGCTTCTCACCAGAGCCAGGCGCCCTGGCCGAGGGCGGCCACGGCGTCGACGATCCGGGTGAAGCTGGCGCGGGCGCGGCCAACCGTGTGCCTGGCCCGGAGATAGCCGTGCACCAGCCCTGGTTCCTCTAACCAATACGCTCGTCCGCCGGCGGCGACGATGCGGTCGCGGTAGGCCTCGCCGTCCGATGACAGCGGATCGCACTGCGCGGTGATCAGAACTGTCGGCGGCAGGTTGGCGAAATCGGCGTCGGCGAGCGGCGATAGCGTTATGTCGCCGGTCTGGTCCAACCCGCCGGTACGGACATGCTTGTAGAATTCTATATCGCGCGCCGTCAGCATCGGCGCCTCGGCATGCGTCACATAAGAGCCGCGCGAGCGGTCGCCACCGAGGCCGGGATAGATCAGCACCTGGCCAAACGGCTTTTTCGCGTGACCCCGCGTGGCATGGCTGACGGCGGCGCAGAGATTGCCGCCGGCGCTGTCGCCGCAAAGCACGATGGGATGGTCGCGATTTGCGGCAGTCCATTCGAAGGCGCTCATCGCATCGTCGAAGGCGGCCGGATGCAGGTGCTCCGGCGCCAGCCGGTAGTCGACCGAGACCACCTCATAGCCGGGGCGGGCGCAGAGTTCGGCGCAGACATCGTCATGGCTGTCCAGCCCGCCAAGGATGAAGCCGCCGCCATGGATATAGAGCACCGTCGCCGCTGCCTGGTGCGCGCTTCGGTAAAGGCGGATCGGGATGTCGTGCGTCGATGTCGCTATCGCCGAGGTTTCGACCGCAACGCCCTCGGGATAGCCGGCAAAGAATTCCCGGCACATGCGGTCGTAGATCGCGCGCTGTTCGGCGATCGTGTAGTCGATCGTATCGGGCGGATAATAGGAATTGGTGCGCTCGATGAAGGCCCAGGTCTCGGCGTCGATGAGGGTGCTGTAGTCGGTCATGCTGGCCGCGCCGACTGCAAAGGCTGAGCCCGGGCACCCCCCTCTGGCCTGCCGGCCATCTCCCCCGCAAGGGGGGAGATTGGCAGCTTCGGTTGCAACGCTTTTCTAGCAGCGCTCGTGATTGGCGAAAGCGAAAGTAACATCCGATCTCCCCCCTTGCGGGGGAGATGTCCGGCAGGACAGAGGGGGGTGTGACGGAACGCCATCATTTCCAAACTACCGTCACTTCCCCTTCCACACCGGCTCGCGCTTCTCGGCGAAGGCGCGAAAGCCTTCCATATTGTCCTCGGAGCCGTAGAGCGCATCGACCGTCGCCAACTGGCGGCGCGTGACCTTGTTCATGGCGTCCTGGAAGGTCAGCGCCTCGGCCACGCGCGCTGTCTCCTTGATCGCGGCGAAGACCAGCGGCGGGCCGCCGGCAAGCAGCCTTGCGATCTCCCAGACGCGGTCCTCGAGCTTGTCCTTGGGCAGCACTTCGTTGACCAGCCCCCAGCGATGCGCCTCGGCGACGTCCATCCAGCGGCCGGTGAGCAGAAGGTCCATGGCGACATGGTAGGGAATACGCTTCGGCAGCTTGATCGTCGCGGCGTCGGCAAGCGTACCTGCGCGGATTTCGGGCAGCGCGAAGGAGGAATGCTCGGAGGCGTAAATGAGGTCGCAGGACAGCGCCAGCTCGAAACCGCCGCCGACCGCCATGCCGTTGACGCAAGCAATGACCGGCTTGTTGAGGTCACGCAGCTCCTGCAGGCCGGCAAAGCCGCCGACGCCATAATCTCCGTCGACCGCGTCGCCGCCGGCAGCCGCCTTCAGGTCCCAGCCGGCGCAGAAGAACTTGTCGCCGGCGGTCTTGACGATGGCGACGCGAAGCTCCGGATCGTCGCGGAACGCCTTGAACGTCTCGCCCATCAGCCGTGAGGTCTTCAGGTCGATGGCGTTGGCCTTGGGCCGGTCGAGCTTGACCTCGAGGATAGTGCCCTCACGGCGGGTCGAAATGACGTCAGACATTCTTGTTCTCTCCCAGCACCAGCAGCGCGTCGGCGATCCAGGCACCCTTGCCTTCGGCGCAGACGATCAGCGGGTTGATGTCCAGTTCCTCGATCTCGCCGGCATTCATCTGCACGAAGGCGGCGATGCCCGCGATGGCATCGATGGCGGCCTGGACATCGGCCTTCGGCCGGCCGCGATAGCCTTCGAGCAGCGGGAACAGCTTAAGGCCGCGCAGTGCGGCCTCGATGTCGTCGCGCGTTGCCGGCAGCATCAGCGTGACGCTGTCGCGCAGCAATTCGACCAGCACGCCGCCGGTGCCCAACGTCATCACCGCACCGAACATCGGATCGCGGGTGAAGCCGACGATCAGTTCGGCGACGCCGTCGCGCACCATGCGCTCGACATAGAGTCCGGTGCCGAGCGGCAGCAGGTCATGCGCCGCCGTGCTGACCGATTCCGCGTCCTTGAGGTTCAGCCTGACAGCGCCGACCTCGGACTTATGGGTGACGCCCAGCGCCTTCAGGGCGACGGGAAAGCCGAGTGCCATCGACGAGATCACCGCCTCGACGGCATTGCCGGCACGCTCGCCCTTCGGGACCGGCAAGCCGGCCATGATCAGCCGCGCCTTGGCTTGCGCCTCGTCAGGCGTGACATGCTCGCCACCAGCGGCACCCGAGGCGGAGGTGTCGACCGGCTGCGCCTGCGGCTCGCGCCAGGCCCAGCCGATGAAGGCCGCGGCCTGGGCGGCGTCCATCGCCTCGGAAATGCCGAACAGTGGAACCATGCCCCGCGCCATCAGCTCGGCGGTGTATTCCTCGGGCAGGTTCTCCGGCAGCGAGGAGACGATCGCGCCGTGCGCCTTGTTGGTCTTCAGCGCCGATTCGAAGGCGCGCAGTGTCGCCCACCAGTCGGTCACCGAGCAGCGGTCCGGGCGCGGAAAGTCGAGCACCAGCATGTTGAGGTCGAAGCCGCCCGACACCATGGCGGTGAAGGTGGCCGTCATTGCCGGCTCGTTGTTCCAGATGAAGGTGTGGTAGTCGAGCGGGTTGGCGACCGCGACCAGCGGCCCGAGCGTCGATTTGACATGAGCGCGATGGCTGTCGGTGAGAACCGGGAAATTGACCCAGCGGCCTTCGGCGCTGTCGGCCATGACCGACGCCTCGCCGCCCGAACAGCTCATCGACGACAGCCGATAGCCGGGCAGCGGGCCGGTGATGTGCAACAGCTTCAGCGCTTCGATGAAGGCTGGAATGGAATCCACGCGAGCGATGCCGAGCCGCCTGAGGAAGGCGCCCGAGGCCGCGTCCGAGCCGGCGAGCGAAGCGGTGTGCGAGACCGTCGCTTGCCGCGCCTGTTCGGAGCGGCCGACCTTCATGGCGATGATCGGCTTTTTCAACTCGCGGGCACGCGCGGCCAGTCTTTCAAAGCCGGCTACCGAATCGAAGGCCTCGATGTGCAGGCCGAGCGATGTGACCCGCTCGTCCTCGATCAGGCCCAACGCCATTTCGGACAGGCCGGTCTGCGCCTGGTTACCGGCGGTCATCAGGAAGGCGATCGGCAGGCCACGCTTCTGCATCGTCATGTTGATGGCGATGTTGGACGACTGGGTGATGATGGCGACGCCTTTGCCGCCTTGTTCCAGCCGGATGCCGCCATGCTGGTCGGGCCACAACAGCGCGCCATCGGCATAGTTGATCAGGCCATAGCAGTTCGGGCCGATGATCGGCATCTCGCCCGCCGCTGCCACCAGCTCGGCCTGCAGCCGCTCGCCATCATCATCATAGGCCTCGGTCTCGAGGAAGCCGGCGGCAAAGCAGACGGCGCCGCCGGCACCCCGCTCGGCCAGCGCTTTGACGACCTCGATGGTCAAATGCCGGTTGACGCCGACAAAGGCGGCATCCGGCGCGCCGGGCAGATCCGCCACGGACCGATAGGCCTTGCGTCCGGCAACCTCGTCCTTGGTGGGATGCACCGGCCAGATTTCGCCGGCAAAGCCCATCTTGATCGATTGCGCAACGACGGCGGCGGCCTGCACGCCACCGAACACGGCGATCGATTTCGGGCGTAAAAGGCGCTCAAGCTTATGCATATGTCATGCCCCGAACGGGCGCAGCAGCGCCCGCGAAATGATGTGACGCTGGATTTCCGACGTGCCTTCCCAGATGCGCTCGACGCGGGCGTCACGCCAGATGCGTTCCAGCGGCAGGTCGTCCATCAGGCCCATGCCGCCATGGATCTGGATGGCCTCGTCAGCGACGAAAGCGAGCATTTCGGTGGCCTTCAGCTTGGCCATGGCCATGTCCTGGTCGGTGACTGTGCCTTGATCGTACTTCCAGCCGGCTTCGAACACCATCAGGTCGGCAGCCTTGAGTTCGGTCGCCATGTCGGCGAGCTTGAACGACACGCCCTGGAACTTGCCGATCTGCTGGCCGAACTGCTGGCGCTGCGCGGAATACTCGATGGCGTGGCCGAGCGCCCGCTCGGCGCGGCCGAGACAGGTAGCGCCGACCTGCAGGCGGGTGGCGCCGAGCCAGGAATTGGCGACGTCAAAGCCCTTGTGCACTTCGCCGAGGACCTGGCTTGCGGGCAGACGGCAATCGTCGAATTCAAGGATGGCGTTGGTGTAGCCGCGATGCGAGACGTTGCGGTAGCCGTCGCGCACCGTGAAACCCTTGGTGCCCTTGTCGACGACGAAGGCGGTGATCTTCTTGCGTTTGCCGCGCGCCGTTTCTTCCTCTCCCGAGGCCATGAAACAAATCGCGAAATCGGCAAGGTCGGCGTGGGAGATGAAATGCTTGGTGCCGTTCAGCACCCAGTCGTCGCCGTCCTGCACGGCGGTCGCCTTCATGCCGCGCAGGTCCGAGCCGGCGCCGGGCTCGGTCATGGCCAGGCAGTCCCATTTCTCGCCACGGATGCAAGGGAACAGGTATTTTTCGCGTTGTTCGGGCGTGCCGGCGAGCAGGATGTTGGAGGGGCGCGCCACGCAGGTCCAGTGCAGCGCGTAATTGGCGCGGCCGAGTTCCTTTTCGTAGAGCAGCCAGGTCACCGTATCGAGGCCCGCGCCACCGACATCGGCGGGCATGTTGGCGGCATAAAGGCCGGCCTCGATCGCCTTGGCCTTGATCTCTTCGATCAGCTCGCGGCGCAGCACGCCGGTGCGTTCGACCTCGCGCTCATGCGGGTAAAGCTCATTCTCGACGAAGGCGCGCGTCGTCTCGACAATGAGCTTCTGTTCCTCCGACAGACCAAAATCCATGGTCTTCAGCCCTTCTTCTTTTTCTTCGGCTTTTCGGCTTTCTTCACCGGCTTGCCGGCCTTGGCCTTCTCGGCCGCCTTGGAGGCCGCCGGCTTCTTGGCCGCCAGCTTGGCGAGCTGCCTGGTATAGTCCTTGTGCAGCGCGCCTGCGCCCCAGCCCTTGCCCTTGTTCTGCTTCGACAGCGCATCCATGATCGCGACCAGATTGTCGTCGCGGATCTTTTCCAGCTCGCGGATCGACAGGCCGTGGGCCTGGTCGTCCGATTGCGTGGCGATCAGGTCGACCAGTTCGTCGTTGAACTCCGGCACGTCCATCAGCTTGGTCCACGGCCATTTCAGGCAAGGCCCGAACTGCGCCATGAAGTGGCGCATGCCGGCCTCGCCGCCGGCAACGCGATAGACCTGGAACATGCCCATCTGCGCCCAGCGCAGGCCGAAGCCATAGCGCATGATGTCGTCGAGTTCCTCGACGGTGCAGATACCGTCCTTGATCAGCCACAGCGCCTCGCGCCATGCTGCTTCGAGCAGGCGGTCGCCGACGAAAGCTTCGATCTCCTTGCGGATGACGACAGGCTTCATGCCGATCGAGGCATAGATCTCCCTGGCGACCTCGATCGCCTCGGGAAAGGTCTGCTCGCCGCCGACGATCTCGACCAGCGGCAGGAGGTAGACCGGGTTGAACGGGTGGCCGACGACCAACCGCTCCGGATGCTTCTTCATCGCCACCTGCATGTCGGTCGGCTTGATGCCGGAGGTGGACGAACCGACGATGGCGTTGGCCGGCGCGTGGGTGTCGATCTCGGCCAGCACGCGGTGCTTGAGGTCGAGCCGTTCCGGCACGCTCTCCTGGATGAAATCGGCATCGGCGACGGCTTCGGCGATGGTCTTGGCGAAAGTCAGCTTGCCCTCTTTCGGCAGGCCGCCGGGAACCATCTGCTTGTAGGCGCGGCGCGCGCCCTTCATCACTTCGGAGACCTTGCGCGAGGCCTCGGGATCCGGATCGAAGATCGATACGTCGATGCCGTTCAAGAGCAGGCGCGCCACCCAGCCGGCGCCGATGACACCGCCGCCGATGGCGGCTGCCTTGTTGACGATGCTCATGCGGATGCTCCGGTTCTTGTCTTGGCTGTTGTGGGATCGACGAGGGGCACGCGCTCGCCGGCGCGAATGACCGAGGGGTCGTAGGCCTTGCGGGCAAAGACCTCGAGCACGAAGGGCCGGAAGAACTCGATCGGCAGCGTCTCGTAGTCGGGGTCGAAGCTCGACTGGTCCCAGCGTTCGCAAAACTGGTCGCAATCGTCGAAATAGGCGTGGCCGGCGAAGCGGTCGCGGGCATGGCGATTGCCGCCCAGATGATGGGCGTAGTAGAGGCGCTGGAAATCGCCGTGCTTTTCCACCACCCAGGTGCATTGCTCACGCACGAAGGGCTTCAGGATCGAAGCGGCGTATTCATCGTGATTATAGGGCGCGTAGATGTCGCCGATGTCGTGCAGCAGCGCGCAAGCGATCCAGTCGGTGTCGGCGCCGTCGCGCCAGGCGCGCGTCGCCGCCTGCAGCGAATGGCCGAGCCGGGTGATCTTGTAGCCGGACAGGCCCTCGTCGAGCTGAACCAGCGCGTCGAGCAGCCGCTCGCCGGTTTTGGCGGCGTAGTCGATCTCATGGGCGGTCAGGAACTCGTAATCGTCCCTGTCGCCATCCTTCATCGCGGTGAATTTGACGGTTGTCATGTTCGACGCCCTCCAAACTATGCCGCGATCGGTGCCCGCTTGGTCAGGTTCAGCTTCTTGCGCACTTCTTCCGGGCCAAGGATCCTGGCGCCGAGATTGGTGACGATGCTGGCGGCGCGCTCGACCAGTTGCGCGTTGGTGGCCAGCACGCCCTTGTCGAGCCAGAGATTGTCTTCCAGCCCGACGCGGACATTGCCGCCGGCCAGCACTGCCGCGGCGGCATAGGCCATCTGGTTGCGGCCGATGGCGAAGGCCGACCAGTTCCAGGTCGACGGCACGTTGTTGACCATGGCCATGAAGGTGTTGAGGTCGTCAGGCGCGCCCCACGGCACGCCCATGCAGAGCTGCACCAGCGCATCGGGATTGAGCACCTTCTCCTCGACCAGTTGCTTGGCGAACCAGAGATGGCCGGTGTCGAAGGCCTCGATCTCCGGCTTGACGCCGAGCGCCGTCATCATGCCGCCCATGGCGCGCAGCATGCCGGGCGTGTTGGTCATGACGTAGTCTGCCTCGGCGAAGTTCATGGTGCCGCAATCCAGCGTGCAGATCTCCGGCAGGCACTGGCGCACATGCTCCATGCGGTTGGTGGCGCCGCCCATGTCGGTGCCTTTTTCGTTGAGCGGCAATGGTGCCTCCGGCGAGCCGAACACCATGTCGCCGCCCATGCCGGCGGTCAGGTTGAGCACGACATCGACATTGGCTTCGCGGATGCGCTCGGTGACTTCGCGGTAGAGATGTACGTCGCGCCTGGGCTTGCCGGTCTCGGGATCGCGCACATGGCAGTGGACGATCGCCGCACCCGCCTTGGCCGCATCGATGGCCGAATCGGCGATCTGCTTGGGCGAGCGCGGCACATGCGGGCTGCGATCCTGCGAGCCGCCGGATCCGGTCACGGCACAGGTAATGAAGACCTCACGGTTCATCGCGAGCGGCATGGAACTCTCCTCCCATAGATACAGACCCCAACAATGCCCGACTTGCCGGAAACTGTTTTGCGTTTTACGAAGCTTCCATGACCAAAAGCGAAAAACCGACGATCTTTCGCGCCGAGCGCTCGCCGCTCAAGGTGACGCTGCTGGTGTTTTCCGGCTCGTCGATCATGTGCGTGGCCTCGGCCGTCGATCCGCTGCGCGCCGCCAATCGCATCTCCGGCGAGACCCTGTTCGATTTCAAGCTGGTCTCGGTGACCGGCGAGGCTCCGGTCACCACATGCGGGCTGCCGGTGGCGGTCAGCGGGCGCTTCGACGCGGCCGAGCCAACCGACGTTCTCGTCGTCGTCGCCGGTTTCGGCACCCAGAATTATGCCACGACAGCGCTGCTGTCAGGGCTGCGGCGAGCGGCCCGCGCGACCCGCGCATGCGGCGGCGTCGAGGCCGGCACCTGGCTGGTGGCCCGCGCCGGCCTTTTGGAGGGGCGCAGCGCCACCACCCACTGGGAAGACATGGAGGATTTCTCGTCGGCCTTTCCCGGCGTCGATGTCCGCCCGGACCGCTATGTCATCGACGGGCCGGTGTTCACCTCGGGCGGCGCCTCGCCGACCTTCGACCTGATGCTGCATTTGATTCGCACGCGGCTCGGCATGGCGGTGGCGCTCGATGTCGCCAGCGTCTTCATCTACGACCAGGCCCGTGCCGCGACCGATGCCCAGCCATTGGTCTCGCTCGGCCGGCTCGACGGCTACGATCCGCGCCTGGCGCAGGCCATCCGGCTGATGGAATCACATGTCGACCAGCCGCTGACCATCGAAGCAGTGGCCAAGCGCGCCGGGGTGACGGCACGAACGCTGGAAAGCATTTTTCGCAGATCGATCGGAGAGACGCCGGGCGCCTATTATCTCAGGCTGCGGCTGGCTGCGGCACGCCGGCTGGTTGTCGACACGCGCGTGGCCATGGCGGATATTGCCGGGCGAACAGGGTTCTCGTCCGCCGCGGCATTTTCCAGAGCGTTTTCAAGAGCTTTCGGCGAAGCACCGGTCAGGCTGCGCCGAGGATAGTTTTAGTTCGGGGAGATTATGCGGCGTTCTGACGATCGCCGCCAGCGTCGATCTGCGAGCGCATCTGTCTCGCCAGCCGGACTTCAAAACGGTTGCTGACGGCGCGATCCCATTGGTTTTTCACGTCGTCGGTCGGCCTCGGCAGCGCCATCAGCCGGTCGATGATCGATCCGGTCTCGCCGGATGCCAGTAGGGCGTCGATTTCGCGTTCGTGCTGCATATCGGTTCGCCTCCTTCCTTTTCACCCGCCACAGGTCATTGTTATACGAGATACGTGACGGCTGTTTGAAGGCAAGAGCGAGGCCATTGAGGGGCGTCTGGGGGCAAAAGCTTGTCGCCGGACGGGCGCTTTGGCGCAGGCTGTTCCAGGGCGGCGGGAGTGTTATCCAGCCGCCCTCGAGCAATACGAATCGGCCTTCCGACCTCAGACGTAGCGGTTGACGATGTTCTCCAGCAGTTCCTGGCGGCCGGAGCGCGGCTGCGGCTCGATCTTCTTCTTCACCACGCGCTCTGCGATATCCTCCAGCGTGCGCTTGCCCGACAGCATCGCCTTGGCCTCGGCACTGTTCCAGCCGGCATAGCGCTCGGCGAGCGGCGCGGACAGTGCCTTGTCCTCGACCATGCGGGCCGCGGCCTTCAGGCCGCGCGCGCAGGCGTCCATGCCGCCGATATGGCCGATCAGCAGATCCTGCGGGTCGAGCGACTGGCGGCGCAGCTTGGCGTCGAAGTTGGTGCCGCCGGTCTTGAAACCGCCGGCCTGCAGGACCTGATAATAGGCCAGCGCCATTTCCGGCACATTGTTGGGGAACTGGTCGGTGTCCCAGCCCGACTGGTAGTCGTTGCGGTTCATGTCGATCGAGCCGAACACGCCGAGCGCATTGGCCAGCGCCAGTTCGTGCTCGAAGGAATGGCCGGCCAGGATGGCGTGGCCCTGCTCGATGTTGAGCTTTACTTCCTTCTCCAGGCCGAAGCGCTTGAGGAAGCCGTAAACGGTGGCGACGTCGTAATCGTACTGATGCTTGGTCGGCTCCTGCGGCTTCGGCTCGATCAGGATGGTGCCCTTGAAGCCGATCTTGTGCTTATAATCAACGACGAGGCTGAGGAAACGGCCGGCCTGTTCCTGCTCGCGGCCAAGATCGGTGTTGAGCAGCGTCTCATAGCCTTCGCGGCCGCCCCACAGCACGTAGTTCTCGCCCTTCAGCCGCTTGGTGACGTCGATGCAGCTTTTCACCGTCGCCGCCGCATAGGCAAAGACATCCGGATCGGGATTGGTGGCGGCGCCCGACATGAAGCGGCGGTTGGAAAACAGGTTCGCCGTGCCCCACAAAAGCTTGACGCCGGTCTGCTTCATCTTGCCCGCGAAATAATCGGCGATTTCGTCCAGGCGGGCGGCGCTCTCGGAGAAATCCTTGCCCTCGGGCCGCACATCGGCGTCGTGGAAGCAGAAATAGGGCGCACCGAGCAGCGAGAACATCTCGAAGGCGACGTCCGCCTTCAGCTTGGCCAGTTCCATCGTGTCGACGCCACCGGCCTTGGGGAACCACGGGCGGTCGAAAGTCTGGCCGCCGAACGGATCGCCGCCCGGCCAGGCGAAGGAATGCCAGTAGGCGACGGCGAAGCGCAAATGGTCTTCCAGCCGCTTGCCCGCCACCACCTCATCGGGGTTGTAGAACCGGTAGGCCAGCGGATTGGTCGAATCCGGTCCCTCGTATTTGATCTTCTGGATGTCGCCGAAAAATCCGCTGCTCATGATTTCTGTCCTCTCTCGAATAGGTCTCGGGTAATTCGCCTTGATTACCTCAGGCGTAATTGGTTTCGGGTCCGCGGTGGTCGAAAAGGCTCATGTCAAAGCCGTCAAGCAAAGGAGACAGACCATGACCGACCTCAACACAATCGCCGAGGGCTACATCACCGCCTGGAACGAAAGCGATGCCAGCCGCCGCGCCGAATTGCTGAAGGCCACCTTCACCGAAGACGTCAGCTATCGCGATCCGATCATGCAGGGCGACGGACACGAAGGCGTCGCAGCCCTGATCGACGGCGTGCAGCAGCGCTTTGCCGGCTTCCGGTTCTCGTTGAAGGGCACGCCGGACGGGTTTGCCGACAAGATCCGCTTCTCCTGGAATCTTGGCCCGGAGGGTGTCCCTTCGGTCATCGAAGGCACGGATATCGGCATCATCGAGAACGGACGCCTGAAGAGCGTCACCGGTTTTCTCGACAAGGTGCCGGCGCAGTGAGGGTTTCCGGGTAAGGCAGGTGCGAGGCGCCCCCCTCTGGCCTGCCGGCCATCTCCCCCTCAGGGGGGGAGATTGGCTGTCTTTCCCGTCTTCGCTAATTATTAACCTTGCAAAACGAGCAAAGCCGCCAACGCTGCCGATCTCCCCCCTTGAGGGGGAGATGCCCGGCAGGGCAGAGGAGGGCGCCTCGCACTGACTCACGCGGTTACGGCCCTGATCGCCGGATACAGCGCCCGGTAGCGCTGATAGGCGTCAGCATATGCTCCGCCAAGTGCTGCATCCGGTTCGATCGTGGCGTCCGTCTTCGGCGCCGTGCACACCGCCAGCGGATCCGCGCCGGTCGCCGCGATCAGGCCGAGCCTGGCGGCGCCAAAGGCGGCGCCGAAATCGCCGTCGGCGGGAATATCCACCGGCAGCTGCAGCGCGGTGGCGATCGCCTTCAGCCAGTAGCGCGAGCGCGAACCGCCGCCGATCGCCGTCGCGCGCGTCAGCACGGTACCGGCTGTCTTCAGGGCTTCGAGACTGTCGCGGAAGGCAAAGGCGACGCCTTCGAGCACCGCCTGGGTCAGCACCGCACGGCTCGATTCATGCGCCAGCCCGGTGAAGGAGCCGCGAATGGCGGAATCATTGTGCGGTGTGCGCTCGCCCGAAAGGTAGGGCAGGAACGACACGCCGCTCGGCGCTTTCAACGCATCGCCGAGTTCCGTTGTCAGCTCGCCCGCGCCCTTGCCCGTGATCTCCGATAGCCAGTTGAGCGAATCGGTCGCCGACAGGATCACGCCCATCTGATGCCAGGTGTTGGGCAGCGCGTGGCAGAAAGTATGGACCGCGCTTGCCGGGTTGGGCAGATAGGATGCGTTGGCGGCAAACAGCACGCCCGACGTGCCCAGTGAAACAAAGGCATGGCCGGCACCGACCGTGCCCATGCCGCAGGCCGAAGCCGCATTGTCGCCGGCGCCGCCGGCAACCGGGATGCCCGCCTCGACGCCCCATTTCGACGCCAATTCGGCGCGCAATCCGCCGGCCTTCCCGGTGCCCTCGACAAGGGACGGCATCTGCGTCTCGTCGAGCGACGTGGCGGCGAGCAGATCCCCGGACCAGCGGCGCTTGCCGACATCGAGCCAGGCCGTGCCGGCCGCATCAGACATTTCCGAAATGTGTTCGCCGGTCAGCCAAAGCCGCAGGAAATCCTTCGGCAGCAGCACCTTGGCCACTTTGGCGAAGACCGCGGGCTCGTTGTTCTTCACCCAGGCGAGCTTCGGCGCGGTGAAGCCAGGAAAGACGATGTTGCCGGTGAGTGCGCGGAAACGCGGATCGGCGTCCAGCGCTGCCGCCTCGACATGACTGCGCGTGTCGTTCCACAGGATGCAGGGGCGTAGCACCCCGTCAGCCGCATCGAGCAAGGTCGCGCCATGCATCTGGCCCGACAGGCCGATGCCTTTCACCGCCGCGAACTGGCGGGGATGGGAAGCTTTCAGTTCGGCGATCGCCTCTTCGCAGGCGCGTATCCAGTGCGACGGATCCTGTTCGGACCAGCCGGGATGCGGCCGCGAGACGTCAAGCGAACCATGGCCGGAGCCGATGACGGATTGTCCGGCATCGATCAGCAGCGCCTTGACGCCCGACGTGCCCAGGTCGAGGCCGAGATACATGTTATCCTCCCATGCCATTATTTTTTTCGGATCTCGAAAAAATCTGGCCGAGCCAGTTTTTAAGGCAAGATCCGCTTCGGGTCAATTCTCCGACAAATCGGCGGCGCGTCGCGAAAACAGCACCGACAGCGGACTGTCCGGGCGTGCCGCCGAACGCTCGGCCGTGAGCGCCCTGGCAAGCGCGGCGTCACCAGCTCGCAAGGCGGCTTCGATCAGCGTCAGGTCGATGACGTCGCGCTGTGCGTGGCTGCCGCCGAAACGATGCGCGATCGCCCGGATCGGCCTGATCAAACGTATAGCCTCGGTATAGTTGCCCTCGCCGAATGCCTTGATCGCCCGCGTCAGCGGATGGCCGACATCGCGGGTGAAAGCCGCATTGTCGTCGCTGCCATGCATGGCCTCGCGCTGCGCATCGAGCAAGCCAAGGGCTGCCGCGTCGAGACCGGCTCCGACAAAAGCCATCATCGCGTGTGCGTCGTTGAAGGCATAGTTGCCGGCGCCGACCTTGGGCCAGTTGGCGGCGAGCGCGGCCCAGCGATCGCCGACATCGACGCCGCCGAGATAAAGCCGCCACAGGATCGCCGACGCATCGACCATGTTCAGCGCCATTGCCGACGGCGTGCCGTAGATCGGCCCGTCATAGAGCGCCAGCACCTCGTCGGTCTCGCCGAGATCGTAGTGAAACAGCGCCAGGTGCCACCAATTGTGCACCTGCAGGAAGCTTTCCCGCGTCCACGCCTCGGGATCGGCGCGCATCCAGGCAATGCCGTCCCTTTGCCGGCTTTGCATTTCCATGACATGGGCAACCGCGTGCTGCGCCCAGCCGTCGCGCGGCTCGATCTCGACCGCCGCGCGGCCGAGCCTTTCGGCCCTGCCATAGTCGCCCATCTCCTCCAGCCCGAACGCCTGCATGCCGAGGACGGCATGGTAGCCGGGCATGCCGCTTTGCCACGATGGCAGGGCGCGGGCGATGCGGTCGCGCAGCATGCGGGCATTGCCGGTGAAGAAGTCGACCTGGTGACCGACCTGCAATGCCACGGCGTCGAGCGGGAAGTCGATGGCGATGTCCTCGAGAATGCCGGCGGCATCATGCCAGCGCCCGTTGGCGAGGTGGCCGAGGGCCAGGACATGCGCCTGCTCGCGTGTTGTCGCGGCAAGCGGCAGTGCCGCCTCGTGGCAGGCCCTGGCCACCGCCGTCGCCTCCTGCTCGGTGGCAAGGCCAAACAGATAGCCCTTGAAGACATGGGCCATGACGAAACCGGGATTTTCCGCGATAGCGCGGTCGACCGAGGCTACGGGGTCGCCGATGAAGCACTGCAATTCGCGCACCGCCTGGCTGTAGGGCGCGAGCCCGGCTTCCGTAGCGCCCGAAAATGCCAGGCCAAATCCATCCCTGATCGCCATGCGAAATCCCTCGATCGGACCGTCATGGGCACGCTGCCCCTCGGTCCAAAGCGATCTTAACGCATGGGCCACGGGCGCGCCAACCGCATGTCGCGCAGGTCCGTTCCAGTAGTTTTTGCAGTTCATCAACCATGCGGTGCAGATTAGGCTTTGTAAAATCGAACGAATTGTGTCTTCATTGCGGCGCGGCGGCGGGCTTGAAATCGCGATCTGAGAGGGGACGCGATGCGGCATAGTGAAATACAGCTTCCGAACTGTCGTTCGGAGTGCCCCAGCGAATCGGTTGCTTTGTTGCAGCAAGGGCCGAAACGAACCAACCCACGGCTTATTAGCTTTCTTGCAACTACAGCACTGACGTTGCTGCCCAATTCCGCGGCCTTCGCGGCATGCATGCTGGGCCTAACCGCGGGGAATACCGTCTACACCTGCGATAGCGGCGATTCGGGCGGAAGCCTCACCGATACCGATGGCAACAACACGCTGAACTTTCCCGCCGGTGGAACCGGGCAGATATCGGGCAATGTCACCTTCGGCATCGGTACGGACCGCATCAACATGCAGTCCGGCACCATCACCGGCACGGTCGACCAGGGCGATGGCACGGATTTCTTCACCATTGGCGCCGGCACTGTCGCCGGCAATGTGCAGCAGGGCGCCGGCATTGACGACTTCAACATGAGCGACGGCCTGATCGGCTCACTCAACCAGGGCGACGGGCTGGACACGTTCACCATGACCGGTGGGCGCATCGTCGATTTCTTCGACGACGGCGATCGTGCCGTGATGACCGGCGGGCGCATCGGCCGTGTCAACATGAAGCTCGACCAGAACTATTTCAACATGTCCGGCGGCACCATCGACCGCAACCTCGTCACCGGTTTCGACAAGGACACCATCATCCTGTCGGGCGGCATAATCGGCGGCAACATCAGTGTCAGCGGCGGCGCCGACAGCGTGACGGTTACCGGCGGCACGGTCGGCGGCGATGTGCTGATGAGTGTTGGTTCCGACAATTTCGTCTGGAACGGCGGCGGCATCATCTATGGTTCCGTCGATCTGGGCGGCGACAACGACACCGCCAAGCTCAGCAACCTCACCAATGGCAATCTCGGCGACACCAAGGCGATCACGGGCGGTGCAGGCACCGACACGCTCACCTTCGACAACGTCAAGCTGGAGGGGATCGCCAGGGTCCAGAACTGGGAGACGATCAACGCCACCAACGACACCCAATTGATGTTGGACGGCAATCTCGTGCTCGGCGACAGCGGCACGGGCACCGGATCGCTCAATGTCGATCAGGCAAGCACGCTCTATGGCGGCGGCTTCAACTCGGCGATCCAGGCCTTCACGTCCGGCCAGTTGGCCAATGTGGTCAATGCCGGCCGTATCGACCTGACCAACGGCACAACCGGCGCCACCGACCGGCTGACGATATCAGGCAACTATACAGGACTCGGCGGGCTGCTGCTCATCCAGACCGAACTTGGCGATGACACGTCCGCTTCCGACAAGCTGATCCTGTCGGGAGGAACGGCGTCCGGCTCGACCGGCATCGGGGTGATCAATGTCGGCGGCGCAGGCGCCGAGACCACCGCGGACGGCATCATGGTCGTCCAGGCGATCAACGGTGCCACATCCAGCGCCAGTGCCTTTGCCCTCGACGCGCCGGTCGCGGCAGGCGCTTTCGAATATTACCTGTTCAAGGGTGGCGTCAGCGCCGGCAGCGGGGAGAACTGGTATCTGCGCTCGACGCTGATAACGCCGACGTCGCCTGCGGCGGCGCCGTCTGCGCTGGAACCCGCGCCAAATCTCCAACCCGAACCGCCCGCGGCCGAGCCTCCACCGCCACCGCCGTCGAATCTGCCACCGGTGCCTGTGCCGACCGAGGGCGACATCAACAACCCGCCGGTCGACCCGACGCCGCCGGTGCAGGCCGCTGACCCGGAACCCGCGCCGCCTCCGCCACCACCACCGGCACCGCCTGCGGATCCACCGCCGCCCCCACCTGTTGTGCCTACCGTCGTGCCTGACCTGCCAACCCCGGCACCGGGTGAGCAGATCCTGCTCTATCGCATCGAGGTGCCGGTCTATTCGGCCTTGCCGCCGGTGGCAGAGCATCTGGCGATGACGACACTCGGCACCTTCCACGAGCGGCGCGGCGAACAGAGTCTGCTGTCGGATACGGAGATGTCGCCCGCCTGGGGCCGCATTTTCGGCCAGGACGCCAAGATGGGCTGGTCGGGAACGGTGTCGCCCTCCTTCGACGGCACGCTGTTCGGGCTTCAGGCAGGCTTCGACGTGTTCGGACGCGAGACCGCTTCAGGTGGAATCGATCGCGCCGGCCTGTTCGTCGCCTATGGCAGCATGAAGGGCGACGTGAGCGGCCAGGCGCTGGGACAAAACGATCTGTCGGTCGGCAAGCTCGACGTCAACGGCACCAGTGTCGGTGGTTACTGGACCCGCATCGGCCAGGGCGGCTGGTACCTCGACGGCGTCCTGATGGCCACGTTCTTCGGTGGCGACGCGACGTCGTCGCGCGGCGTCGGCATCGATGTCGATGGCACCGGTGTCACGGCCTCGCTGGAAGGCGGCTATCCCATAGCGCTGGGACAGGGCTGGACGCTTGAGCCGCAGGCGCAACTGGTCTGGCAGCATTTGTCGCTGGACGATACCGAGGACCGCTTCTCGTCGGTTTCGTTCGGCACCGACAGCAGCGTCACCGGCCGGCTGGGCGCGAGGCTGCAAGGCGAGACAACGATCAACGGCTTGGCCGTGCAGCCTTATCTCAAAGCCAATTTCTGGCACGATTTCGGCGGCACCGACACCGTCAGCTTCGACACCACCGATATCGCGACCGAGGGCCGATCGACCTCGTTCGAATTCGGCGGCGGCGTTGTGGCTAAGGTGAACGACAAGGTCAGCATCTTCGCCACCGGCGACTACACCACCAATCTCGGCGGCGACAAGCGCCGCATCCTCGAGGGCAATCTGGGCTTCAGCGTCAAATGGTGACAAAGGTGTGGTGATATTCAGGTGATGCCGGCCTGCAAATGGCGGCTCTCTGCGCTTCCGGTGCTCGCGGACCACATGTCCGCTCCGCTCCGGTTCTCGAAAGCCACCATTTTCGGCTCGGCCTGACCTGAATCTCACCACACTTTGGACTTTGAACCGAGCCGAAAGATCGCGCCGCTTCAATTACCCGAGCGCATCGCCATGGTGGCGATGCCGGCGCCGACCAGCAGCGTGCCGCCGGTGCGGTTGAAGATCCGGATCGCCTTGGGATTGCGCACGACATTGCGGGCGCGCGCCGCGACCAGCGCATAACCGAAGGCATTGGCGAAGGCGAGCGCCAGGAAGGTCGTCTCGAAGACCAGCATCTGCGTCCAGAAATTGGCATGCCGGTCGAGGAACTGGGGCAGGAAGGCGACGAAGAAGGTGATGCTTTTCGGGTTGAGAGCGGTGACCAGCCAGGCATGCGCCATCATCTTGGCCGCCGACACTGCATCGGTGCGCGGCTCGGCCTTCAGCGTGCCGCCGGCGCGAAACAGCTTTACGCCGAGATAGATCAGATAGCCGGCGCCGATCAGCTTCAGGACGGTGAAGATGGTCGCCGAGGCCGCAAGCAGGGCGCCGATGCCCAGCATCGACAGTGTCATGGCGGTGAAATCGCCGAGCGCCACGCCGACCGCCATCGGCAAGGCGGTGCGCCAGCCCTGGCCCAGCGCATAGGACACGACCAGCAGGATCGTCGGACCCGGAATGATGAGGAGGATGCTCGACGCGGCGGCGAAAGCGGCCCAGTTTTCGAACGACATGCTTGTCTCCCTAGGGTTAAAGAGAAGGATAAATCCTGAGCCCTGGGAGAATGTAAAGGGGGCCTGTTTTTTGTTTTTGCGCCATTCCCGACTGAAGGCCGCCGCTCGGCTGACGTCGTCGGAAGCGGACGAACACCGCCAAGCCATGCTCGAACGCAGGCGACACGGATATTCACGCTTTATCAACCATGAATGACGAAAATGCCCGCTATCCGGCCGGACCGTGCTTCCCGCCGACAGCGTAGGGTTTGGGTACATGCGTGAGTTGCCGCGAGGTCCGACGCCGCCACGAAACGGCGGCGCAATCGATACCGATCTTCATCTTTCCCGCCGCGCCGTCCTGTACGGCGCAGGCGCGCTGGCGCTGCTCAGCGCCGCAGGCTGCTCGACCTCCGGGGACGGCGGTATGCCGGTGCTGGATCTCGACAATACGGTAACCGGTTCGGTGCCGCAGATGCGGCCCGCGATCAGCGTCGACAAGAACATCACCGGCGCCGATGTCATGTACGCCGCCTTGACCGACAACGGCTTCAACGTGCCTGAAGTGCCGTACCTGAAGGTCAAGCCGGAATTCCGCCGCCAGATCGTCGTCGACACCACAGGCGAGGCGCCCGGCACCATCGTCGTACATCTCAAGGAGCGCATGCTCTACCTCGTCCAGCCGGGAGGCGATGCCATCCGCTACGGCGTCGGCATCGGCAAGGACGGCTTTCGCTGGTCCGGCCGCGCCAACATCCAGTATGGCAGGGAATGGCCGACCTGGACGCCGCCGCCCGAGATGATCCAGCGCAAGCCGGAACTGGTGAAATGGCAGGGCGGCCAGCCCGGCGGCCTGACCAATCCGCTCGGGGCGCGTGCGCTCTACATCTACCAGGACGGCAAGGACACCGGCTATCGCATCCACGGCTCGCCCGAATGGTGGAGCATCGGCCAGGCGATGTCGTCGGGCTGCGTGCGTCTGATCAACCAGGACATCATCGACCTCTACAGCCGCGTTTCGAAGAAAAACCCGGTGGTCGTCATGTGATCGTGGCCGCCGCTTGCGGCCGTCCTATTTTTGAGCGGGACCTTCTCCGAAACCGGTCCGCTTTCCGCTTACGCGGTCCTTCGGTTCGGGGCCCTGCCCCGGACTCTCCCGTTGCGCGATGCGGAAAGACAGGCCAAGGTGCCTTGAAAATCATCGCTTCGGGAGACGCCAGGAATGACCGGAACTTTTGTCATCGCGCAGGGCGGCGGCCCGACCGCCGTCATCAACCAGACGGTGGTCGGTGCGACACTGGAGATCCGCAAGCGGCATCCGGGCGCCAAGGTGCTGGGCTCCATCCACGGCGTGCGCGGCATTCGTGATGGCAATTATGTCGACCTCTCGGCCATTCCCGAAGACCGCCTGCGGCTGATCGCCGGAACGCCAAGCGCTGCACTGGGCTCGACGCGCGACAAGCCGGATGCCGCCTATTGCGACGTCATCCTCAACGGCCTCAAAAAGGCCGGCGCTGACGCCTTCATCTATATTGGCGGCAACGACACGTCGGGTACGCAGCAGATCCTGACCGATGCGGCCGGTGGCAGCATCGCTTTCGTCCATGCGCCGAAAACCATCGACAATGACCTCGAGGAAAACGACCACACGCCGGGATTCATCTCGGCCGCCGAGTTCGTCGCCGGCGCCTTCCTGTCCGTCGATCTCGATTTCCGCGCCCTGCCCGGCATCTATGTCGGCATCGTCATGGGCCGGCATGCAGGCTTCCTGACCGCGGCCGCCGCCGCCTGGCAGCTCGATCCCGATAGCGGCCCGCATCTGGTCTACGTGCCGGAACGGCCGTTCTCGGCCGCCGGCTTCATCGACGACGTGCGCGCCACGCTCGACCGCCACAAACGCTGCATCGTCGCCGTGTCGGAAGGTGTCAGCACCGCCGACGGCAAGGCGCTGGTCGAAAGCCTGGTGCCGCCGGACAAGCTTGAGCGTGATGCGCATGGCAACGTCAAGCTGTCGGGCAGCGACCTGCCGGCGGCGCTCGAGCGTGCGCTGGCCGAGGGCCTGCCGGGCAAGCGCGCCCGGGTCGATGCACTCGGCTACATGCCGCGCGGCTATGTCGGCGCCATCAGCGCCGTCGACGCGCAAGAGGCCTTCGATGCCGGCGCCTTCGCCGTCTCCGTCGCCGAACAAGGCGGCGGCTCGGTGGCGCTGCAGTATGACGGCGCTAAAACGGTGCTGAAGAAGGTGCCGCTGAAGAACGTAGCCGGCAAGACCCGTCACATGCCCGACGATTTCATGCAGCCCGAGGTCAACCAGCTGTCCGAGGCCGGCATGGCCTATCTCAAGCGGCTGGTGCCGGAAAAGTACAAGGTCGGGAAGCCATTCGTCTGATGGAATGGTTCAGCAAGAGCATCGTCGACGACGAGACGACGATGCTGACCGAGCCGTTCGTGCATGACTATGTGCGCGCCAATATCTGGCATCTTCGCGGCCGCGACGCCGATCTTTTGGTCGACACCGGCATGGGCATCCGTCCGCTGGCGCCGGAGATCGAAACGCCCGATGGAAAGCCGCTGCTGGTCGTCGCCACCCATATCCATCTCGACCATGTCGGCTCGCTGCACGAATTTCCATGGCGGGCGGGACCCAGGATGAGTGCGGCGCAATTCGAAAGCATGGATGAGGCGGCGACCTACGCCTACATGTTCCATGATCTTGAAGGCGCCGTTTCGAAACTGCCCGAGCCGGGCTGGAAAGCCGCCGACTACAAGATCCCGTCGGCGCCGCTGACGCGGACCCTCGACGAAGGCGACGTGATCGATCTCGGCGACCGGCAATTCCGCGTGTTGTACCTGCCCGGGCATTCGCCGGATTCGATCGCGCTGTTCGACGAGGCCGACGGCCTGTTCTTCAGCGGCGACGCCATCTACGACGACACGCTGATCGACAGCCTGCCGGATTCCGACCGCGCCGCCTATATCGGCACCATGCGGCGCCTGCTCGACCTGCCGATCCGCATCGGCCATGGCGGCCACGGCCCAAGCTTCGACGGCGAGCGCATGCGTGCGATTGCAACGGCCTATCTGCGCTCGCATCCCGGTCTGTGAGCGCTCGCTGAATTAAATCTTCGTAAGGTCGGTCAAAAACCCTAAATCGGGCCGATCCGCGCCCTAGATAGTTGGTTGTCGATCCGGCCGGCCGCCATGTACGGCGAGACAGGCACTCCCGGTCCTCGACGCGCCGAGGGGCGCTGCCCAGGCACGCTCGCGGCGCCGGATCAACTCTCGCCCGGACAGAACGACCATGTCACCTCTAGGCATCCTTCGCAGACATCGCGTCGCCGCCCTGCTGGGCGCCGCGCTGATTATCTCCCCTGTTGTCGTTTCATTCGCCCAGAACACGAACGGCATCGCCAAGATCGTCGCGACCACCCAGACCCCGGTACCCGGAATATCGGCGCCGAACGGTTCGTTCGCGCCGGTCGTGGCCGCGACCAAACCAGCCGTCGTGACGGTAACGACCGTCATGAAGGCACAACCGGAAGCCATGAACGAAGCGTCGCCCTTCCAGGACAATTCCCCGTTCGACGACTATTTCCGGCAGTTCTTCGGCGACCAGGGCATGCCCATGCCCAGGACCCCGCCACAACAGCAGGCGCCGCGAACCGAGGCCCTGGGCTCCGGCTTCATCGTCGGTGCCGACGGCACCATCGTCACCAACAACCACGTCGTCGACGGCGCCTCCTCGATCAAGGTGACGCTCGACGACGGCACGGAGCTGCCGGCCAAGGTCGTCGGCAGCGACGCCAAGAACGATCTCGCCGTGCTCAAGATCAAGGCCAGCAAGCCCTTGCCGACGGTCAAATGGGGTGACTCGGACAAATTGATGACCGGCGACCAGGTGCTGGCGATCGGCAATCCGTTCGGCATCGGCACCACGGTTAGCGCGGGCATCGTCTCGGCGCGCGGCCGCGACCTGCACAGCGGGCCGTTCGACGACTTCATCCAGATCGACGCGCCGATCAACCATGGCAATTCCGGCGGTCCGCTGGTGGATGTGAACGGCAATGTCATCGGCATCAACACGGCGATCTATTCGCCCAATGGCGGCAGCGTCGGCGTAGGCTTCGCCATTCCCTCCGACCAGGCCCAGAAGGTGGTCGCCAAGCTGGAGAAGGGCGGCTCCATCCAGTACGGCTATCTCGGCGTCGATATCCAGCCGGTGACGCCGGACGTTGCCAGCGCCATGGGGCTCGATCATCCCGGCGGCGCGCTGGTTTCCCAGGTCAATGACGGCTCCCCGGCAGCCCTTGCCGGCGTCGAAACCGGCGACGTCATCACCGGCTTCGCCGGACAGGACGTGAAGGATCCCAAGGATCTGTCGCGGGCCGTCGCCGACGTCGCCCCTGGCACCAGGGAAACGCTCGACGTCTGGCGCAAGGGCAAAGCCATGAAGATTTCCGTCGATGTCGGACGCAACAGCGACGATGCGAAGACGGCATCGACCGGCGGCTCCGGCGCGCCGGGCGCCGAGCAGGGTTCCGGTGCGCCAGCGCTCGGCCTCGGCCTGATGGACATCACGCCCGACATTCGCCAGCAGATGAACCTCGCTGACAACGAGCGCGGCGCGGTGGTTGCGCGCGTCAATCCCGACAAGGCAGCGGCCGCTGCCGGCATCCAGCCGGGCGACATCATCGTCGCCGTCAACCAGGTTCCGGTGAAGAGCGCCAAACAGGTGACTCAGGCGGTTGCCCAGGCAGGCAAATCAGGGCGCAAGTCGGTGCTGTTGCTGGTCGAACGCGGCGGCAGCCAGATCTATGTCGCCGTGCCGTTCGCCAATGGCTGAGACGTGATGCTGGCCTGAATAACGGCGTGGCGGCTTGTCGACGACGAGCCGCCATGCGTTCCAGCCTTGCGGCCACCGCCAGCTACAGTTTGCGCAACGCCACTTCCTCGACCAGGTGGTCGGCGCCCTTGCGCAGGATGAGGTCGGCGCGGGCACGCGTCGGCAGGATGTTCTCGCGCAAATTCTTCAGGTTGATGTTGGTCCACAGGCCTTCGGCGATGGCCCGCGCCGAATCCTCCGAGAGCTGGGAATAGCGGTGGAAGAAGGAGTCCGGATTGCGGAAAGCGGTCTCGCGCAGCCGCATGAAGCGGGAAATATACCACTCGTGGATCAGCTTCTCGTCGGCGTCGATGTAGATGGCGAAGTCGAAGAAGTCCGACAGGAAGGGCACGATCTTGCCGTCCTGCGGCAGCTTGCCCGGCTGCAGCACGTTGATGCCTTCGAAGATCAGGATATCCGGCCGGTCGATGGTGACGAACTCGCCGGGAATGACGTCATAAGTGAGGTGCGAATAAACAGGCGCGCGGACATCGGGCAGCGCGGACTTGATGCCGGAGAGGAAGCGCAGCAGCGCGCCGACATCGTAGCTGTCGGGGAAGCCCTTGCGTTCCATCAGGTTTTCGCGGCGCAGCACCTCGTTGGGCAGCAGGAAACCGTCGGTGGTGATGAGGTCGACCTTGGGGCTCGACGGCCAGCGGGCCAGAAGCTCCTTCAGCACGCGCGCCGTGGTCGATTTGCCGACCGCGACGGAGCCGGCAATGCCGATGATGAACGGCGTCTTGACGATATCGACGGCGTTGAAAAAGGCCTGACGCTGTCGGAACAAGAGCTGGCTCGCCTCGACATGGGCGGACAGCAGCCGCGACAGCGACAGATAGATGCGCGAGACCTCCGCGAGGTCGACCGGGTCGTTCAGCGAACGCAGGCGGCGGAACTCGTCCTCGCTCAGCGTCAGCGGCGTGTCGGCGCGGAATTGCGACCATTGCTCGGCGGAGAAGAAACGAAACGGGGAATATTTCTCGGTCGGCGCGAGCTGATCCATCGAGATACCTGCCCTTCCTCGCGGTCAGCCCTTGGGCCGTGACGCCTTCTCGGCGATGCCCGAACGCCCGGTGCGGCTTTCGAGCTCCTTGAGCACGTCGCTCAACGGAACACCCGAGAGGCCGAGAACGACGAGCCAATGATATATAAGATCGGCACTTTCGGAAACGAGGCCTTGCTTGTCGTCCTTGACGGCGGCAATCACCGTCTCGACCGCCTCTTCGCCGAGCTTCTGCGCCGCCTTGTCGATGCCGCGGGCGAACAGTTTCGCCGTCCACGAGTCGGGGTCACCGGAATGGGCGCGCTCGTGGACGATTTTTTCCAGATCGGACAGCGAAAATTCAGCCATGGCGCCTGAGGGCCCCTTTTCTTAGCCGGAAAGCCTCTAGAGCATTTCACCGTTTCACGGAAACGGCGAACCGCTCTATCTCTTTGTTTTTACGCAATTCCGAATTGCTCTAGGACCGATCGCCCGAGGAGTCCAGCCGCATCGGCAGGCCGGCCGCGGCCATATGTGCCTTGGCCTGGGCTATGGTGTAGGTGCCGAAATGGAAGATCGAGGCCGCCAGCACCGCGCCGGCATGGCCGTCGCGGATGCCTTCGACCATGTGATCGAGCGTGCCGACGCCGCCCGAAGCGACAACCGGGGCGCGCACCGCGTCGGCGACCGCGCGGGTGAGCGCGATGTCGTAGCCGGCCTTGGTGCCGTCGCGGTCCATCGAGGTCAAAAGGATCTCGCCGGCGCCGCGATTGACCATTTTTCGGGCGAATTCGACCGCGTCGATGCCGGTCTGCTCGCGTCCGCCATGGGTGAAGATCTCCCAGCGGTCGGCTTCGCCGTCGCCGGACACTTTCTTGGCGTCGATGGCGACGACGATGCATTGATTGCCGAACTTGTCGGCTGCTTCCGCGACGAAATCCGGGTTCGTCACCGCTGCCGTGTTGATCGACACCTTGTCGGCACCGGCCAGCAGCAATTTCCGGATGTCGGCGACCTGGCGCACGCCGCCGCCGACGGTCAACGGCATGAAGCATTGCTCGGCGGTGCGGGCGACGACGTCGAAAATGGTCTCGCGATTGTCCGACGAAGCGGTGATGTCGAGAAAACAAAGCTCGTCGGCGCCGGCCGCGTCATAGGCCTTGGCCGCCTCGACCGGATCGCCGGCATCGATGAGATCGACGAAGTTGACGCCCTTGACGACACGGCCGTTCTTGACGTCGAGGCAAGGGATGACGCGGGCTTTCAGCATCAGCGGCCCTCTATCGTGGCGATAAGATCGTTGAGCAGCTGGCCGACCAGCGGCGGCACGTCGGCCTGGGCGTCGAAGGCCGGATCGTAAGCGGAAACGGTGATGCCGACGATCGGCACGGCAAGCGCGATGGCGCAAGCCGCGTCGCGCAATTGTTCCGGGTCCGGCCCGCCGGGGGTAACGTAGCGGTTGGCCTGCAGCTCCTCGGGATCGTGCACGTCGAGATCGAGATGCATGTGCACGCGTTCGGCGCCGGCAGCCTTCAGCTTTGCCGTCGCTTGTGCCACCCCGGGGCATTCCGTGCGGATGATCGGCAGCGTCTCGACAAGTTTTTCTTCGTCCGGATCGAGATCGCGCGCGTTGACGAGCACGCAGCGTGAGGGATCGATCGGCTTGAAGCCCGGAATGGCGCCCGCCATCGGACGCCAGCACAGGCCGAGCACCGTCGCCAGCGCCATGCCGTCGAGAAAGCCGTATGTGGATGTCTCGGGCGTGTTGAGATCGCCATGCTGGTCTGCCCAGATGATCGCATCGGCACCCTCGCCTGCGACCGCACCGGCTGATGTCAGGCAATTTCCGGCCAGCACAATGGGGAACCGGCCCCTGTCGATGGCAATGCGAACCTCGCCTGAGACGGCATTGCAGACGGCAAAGCCGGTGGCGATCTCGCGTTCCTGGGCATCGCCGACCCTGCCGATATCCTCCACGGTCACGTCGTGGCCGGCCATGGTCAGGGCGTCGACGAGGCCGCCTGCGATCAGCGCATCGGGGCCCTGGCCCATGCCGCCATGATAATGGCCGCTGTCATAGGAGGCCAGGATGATGGTGAGCTTCACGACCGCGCCTCCATTGCCGGCTTGCCCCGCAGGATCGCCAGCGCCTCGGTCGGATCGATGCGGCCGTCATAGAGCGCGCGGCCCGAAATGGCGCCTTCCAGTTTTTGCGCGTCCGGCATGGTCATGCGTACGATGTCGGCGATCGAGGCGAGGCCACCCGAAGCGATGACCGGGATCGAAACCGCCTCGGCGAGGTCGATGGTGGCGTCCCAGTTGATGCCGGTCAGCACGCCGTCGCGGTCGATGTCGGTGTAGATGATGGCGGCGACGCCGGCGCCTTCGAATTTCCTGGCCAGCTCGATGACGCCGAGGCTCGACGCCTCGGCCCAGCCTTCGACGGCGACCTTGCCGCCCTTGGCGTCGATGCCGACGGCGACCTTGCCCGGGAAAGCCTTGCAGGCCTGCCTGACCAGATCGGGATCGCGCACGGCCACCGTGCCAAGGATGACGCGGGCGAGGCCGCGGGCGAGCCAATCCTCGATCTGCTCCAGTGTGCGGATGCCGCCGCCAAGCTGTACCGGGTTCTTCGTCGCCTTGAGAATGGCGCCGACGGCGGCACTATTGACGCTCTGGCCCTTGAAGGCGCCGTTGAGGTCGACGACGTGCAGCCACTCGAAGCCTTGTTCCTCGAAGGCTCGCGCCTGTGCGGCCGGATCATCGTTGTAGATGGTCGCGGTGGCCATATCGCCGTGCTTCAGGCGCACGCATTTGCCGTCCTTGAGGTCGATGGCAGGAAAAAGGATCATCTAGGCGCCTCGACGATGACGAAATGACCTGATGAGGCGGCAAGTTTGCTCATGCTCGTCAGGGCCTCCAACGCAGGAAGTTGGTGATCAGCGCCAGGCCGAGCGCCTGGCTCTTCTCGGGATGGAACTGCGTGCCGGCGAGATTGTCGCGGGCAACAGCGGCCGTCACCGGGCCGCCATAGTCGGCGACCGCAAGGACCTCGTCCGCCTGGCGCGCATCGAGATGGTAGGAATGGACGAAATAGGCGTGCAACCCTTCTGGTCCAATGGGAATGCCTGAAAACAGCGGATGCTGGCGTCTCAGTTCGATCGTGTTCCAGCCGATCTGCGGGATCTTCAGCGCCGGATCGGCCGGCGCGATCTCCTTGACGTCGCCCGCAATCCAGCCAAAGCCGTTGGTGACGGTCTTTTCGAGACCGCGCTCGGACATCAGCTGCATGCCGACGCAGATGCCGAGGAAAGGCCGGCCCTTGGCAATGGCGACGTCCTCGACCGCTTCCCACATGCCCTCGACGGCGCGCAAGCCGGCCGCGCAGTCGGCATAGGCGCCGACGCCCGGCAGGACGATGCGGTCGGCGGTGCGCACCCGCTCGGCATCGGCCGTCAGATCGATTTCCGCGGATATGCCGGCTTCGCGCGCGGCGCGCTCGAATGCCTTGGTGGCCGAGCGCAGATTGCCCGAACCATAATCGATAATTGCTACCCGCATGTCAGCGCCGTCCCGGAATGTGGGTCAGTCCCAGCGCCATGCCCGGCTGCGCCGGGCGCGCCAAGGCGGCATCCGGAACCATGCGCGGCGCAGGTGCGGCTTCTTCCGCATGCGCCTCGGCCTCCAGCGCATAGCGGACGTCGGCATCATCCAGCCAGCCGGCCTGGACCACGCCCCATTCATGCCAGCCGCGGCGGCGGAGCGCAGCGATGCGCAGCCCCTGCCCTTCCAGGCCGACATAGAGCGAGACCAGCAGCGACAGCAGCGAGCCGGCAAGGCCAAGGCCGAGCTTCTCACCAAGCATCGAAAGCAGGCCCATGACGACGAAGGTCAGCGCCGCCTCGATCCACAGCCGATGCCAGGCGAACCATAGTGGCGGCACCAGCAGGCCAAGCCAGGTGAAGCCGTCACGGACAAAGACCGTTGCGCCGGCTCTCTCGCTGCGGCCGGGTGGTTCCATCACGACATAGCTGGCCATGACGCTATCCCTTCAAAGATCCCTTGGTGGAGGGAACCGCGTCCGGCTGGCGCGGATCGCGTTCCAGTGCGGCGCGCAGCGCGCGCGCCACCGCCTTGAAGCAGGTCTCGGCGATATGATGGTTGTTGGCGCCATAGTGGTTGGTGACATGCAGCGTGATGCCGGCGTTCTGCGCCAGCGCCTGGAAGAATTCACGCACCAGTTCGGTATCGAAGGTGCCGATCTTCGGCGACGAGAACGAAACGTTCCAGACCAGGAAGGGGCGGCCGGAGACGTCGATCGCCGCGCGCGTCAGCGTCTCGTCCATGGCGAGGTCGATCGAGGCATAGCGCATGATGCCGCGCCGTTCGCCCAGCGCCTTGGTCAAGGCTTGGCCAAGCGCGATGCCGGTATCCTCGACCGTGTGGTGATCGTCGATGTGCAGGTCGCCCTTGGCCTTGACCGTCATGTCAATCAGGGAATGGCGGGCAAGCTGGTCGAGCATATGGTCGAAGAAGCCGACGCCGGTAGCGATATCAGATTTTCCCGAACCGTCGACTTGGACCGACACCGAGATGTCGGTTTCCCTGGTCTTGCGGTTGGCTTCGGCGGAACGGGGCGCCATTGCTGTATCCTTGTCCCATTGGTTCACATGGTGACCGGTTCACGGGCCTCAAGCGCTCGCGGGCTTGAAAACGAGAGCCTTCTATCAGCATGATCCGGCGATTGCCAGTTGCGATCCCCGCCGCTATCCAGCCGTTTGCAATCATTGGTCCCATGCATACATATGGCCGATAAAATCACTCGTACCGTGCCAATCGCCTTTTGGGATCGCGCGAATCGGAGCTAAAAATGTCTGACAATCTGACCATGCACGCCACGACCATCGTGACGGTGCGCAAGGGCAACAAGGTGGTGATCGCCGGCGACGGCCAGGTCAGCCTTGGCCAGACCATCATGAAGGGCAATGCCCGCAAAGTCCGCCGTATCGGCAAGGGCGGCAATGTGATTGCCGGTTTCGCCGGCGCCACCGCCGACGCCTTCACCCTGTTGGAGCGGCTTGAAGCCAAGCTCGAACAATATCCCGACCAGCTGACGCGCGCCTGCGTCGAGCTTGCCAAGGACTGGCGCACCGACCGCTATCTGCGCCGGCTGGAGGCCATGATGCTGGTTGCCGACAAGTCGGTCTCGCTGGCACTGACCGGCACCGGCGACGTGCTCGAACCCGAACATGGCGTCATGGCCATCGGTTCCGGCGGCAATTATGCACTGGCCGCCGCACGCGCGCTGATGGACACCGACAAGGATGCCGAGGAGATCGCCCGCAAGGCGATGCAGATCGCATCCGATATCTGCGTCTACACCAACAACAATTTCGTCGTCGAAACGCTCGATGCCGGCTGAATCAGGCGTGCTCTATGATTTTCGGCCGGTGACGGAGAAAGATCTGCCGATGATCGCCGGCTGGCTCGCCGAGCCGCATGTCGCGCAATGGTGGGACGATCCGGAGACCGAAATCGCCGAGATCCGCGAGCACATCGACAGTATTTCCGTCGAGCCGCTGATCGTCGAACTCGACGGCATTCCGATCGCCTATCTGCAGAGCTACGACCCGCATCTGGAAGACGATCATCCCTATGCCGACCAGCCGTTCGGCACGCTCGGCATCGACGTGTCGATCGGCCGGCCGGAGCTGGTAGGCATCGGCCATGGCTCGGCGATCGTGCGCCAGTTCGTCGAGCAATTGTTCGAGGAAGGCGTGCCGCGCGTCATCATCGACCCCGACCCGGCCAATCTCAGGGCCATCCGGGCCTATGAAAGAGCCGGATTCCGGGCCATTGATCGCAGGCAATCGGTCTATGGCGACGCCGTGCTGATGGCGATCGATGCCGACGATGAACAAGAGGGGGAATAATCAAATGAGCACACCCGGCGTTGACGAGGGCTATTCGGCCTATGAAGACAGCTGGCGCATGGGACTTCTGCTCGTCCTTGGGCTGCTCATCTTCCAGGCCGGAGCCCTCTACGGAATGGGCCATCCGCCGATATGCACCTGTGGCTACGTCAAGCTTTGGCACGGCGTGGTGAACAGTTCCGAGAACTCCCAGCATATTTCGGACTGGTACACCTTCTCGCACATCATCCACGGCTTCCTGTTCTATGCGCTGGCCCAGTTCCTGTTCCCGCGTTCGCCGATCGGCCTTAGGCTGGCCTTTGCCGTCTTCGTCGAGGGCGGCTGGGAGCTGCTCGAGAACAGCCCGTTCATCATCGAGCGGTACCGCGCGGGCACCATCTCGCTCGACTATTATGGCGACAGCATCATGAATTCGGTGTCCGACACACTGGCCATGGTGCTGGGATTTGTGATGGCGCGAAAGCTACCTATATGGGTGATCGTCAGCCTCGCCGTCCTCTTCGAACTGGGCACCGGCTATCTCATCCGGGACAATCTGACACTCAACGTGATCATGCTGCTGCATCCGTTCGAGGCCATCAAGCAGTGGCAAAGTGGAATTTAGTGATATGAGCACCTTCTCACCCCGCGAAATCGTTTCGGAACTCGACCGCTTCATCATCGGCCAGAAGGACGCCAAGCGCGCCGTGGCCATCGCCCTGCGCAACCGCTGGCGCCGCCAGCAGCTTGAAGGCCAGATGCGCGAAGAGGTGATGCCGAAGAACATCCTGATGATCGGGCCGACCGGCGTCGGCAAGACCGAGATCTCGCGTCGCCTGGCGCGGCTGGCCGGTGCGCCTTTCGTCAAGGTCGAAGCCACCAAGTTCACCGAAGTCGGCTATGTCGGCCGCGATGTCGAGCAGATCATCCGCGACCTGGTCGAGATCGCCATCGGCCTGGTGCGCGAGAAGATGCGTGAGGACGTCAAGGCGCGCGCCCACGTCAACGCCGAGGAACGCGTGCTGGAAGCGCTGGTCGGCAAGACGGCCAGCCCGGCCACGCGCGACAGTTTCCGCAAGAAGCTGCGCGACGGCGAACTCGACGACAAGGAGATCGAGATCGAGGTGGCCGACACCGGCACTGGCGGCATGCCCGGCTTCGAGATCCCCGGCATGCCGGGCGCCAATATCGGCGTGCTCAACATCAACGACATGCTGTCGAAGGCGATGGGCGGCAAGAAGACCAAATTGCGCAAGACGACGGTGAAGGAATCCTACGACCTCCTGGTCAACGACGAGTCCGACAAGCTGCTCGACCAGGACGAGGTGGTGCGCCGGGCGCTCGATGCCGCGGAAAATGACGGCATCGTCTTTCTCGACGAGATCGACAAGATCGCGGCGAGATCCGACATTTCCGGCGGGCCTTCGCGCGAAGGCGTGCAGCGGGACCTGCTGCCGCTGGTCGAAGGCACCACGGTGGCGACCAAATACGGGCCGTTGAAGACGGATCACATCCTGTTCATCGCTTCCGGCGCGTTCCACGTCTCGAAGCCGTCCGACCTTTTGCCGGAGCTGCAGGGCCGCCTGCCGATCCGCGTCGAACTGCGCGCGCTGGAAAAGGAGGATTTCGTCCGCATCCTGACCGAGACGGAAGCGAGCCTGATCAAGCAATATATCGCGCTGATGAAGACCGAGGGCGTCGAGCTGACCTTCACCGACGATGCCATCGATTCGCTCGCCGGCATTGCCGTCGACCTCAATGCCAGCGTCGAGAATATCGGCGCCCGGCGGTTGCAGACGGTGATGGAGCGGGTGCTGGACGAGATTTCCTACGACGCGCCGGACCGCAATGGCACATCGGTGACCATCGACGCAGCCTATGTCGAAAAGCATGTCGGCGATCTCTCGCGAAACACGGATTTGTCGCGATTCATCCTTTAAAAGGCGGCGTCGGTTCATCCGGCGCCGGTTCAGGCAACACGTCCCGGCAAAAGCATCATGTGTGGCCAGATGGTACCATCTGGCCACCTTTCGTCTTGCCTTGTGCGGGGGCGCTCTCGACTCGACCAAGAGCTTTACCTAGTTTGCGCGGCAATTCTCGATCTCTTGGTTTGACGCAATTCCGGACGAAAAACCGTTTCACACTTTCCTGGAATTGCCTGGGCAGCGGCGGCGCATGAAAAAACTCATCCTGGTCCTTCTCGGCCTGACGCTGGCGGCGACGCTGTTCGCCGCCGATGCGGCAACATTGGTGCCGCCGGGAAACCGCAATGCCGAGCAGCCCGACATTCCGGGCGCCTCGAGCCGGCGCACGCAGGCGACCAACACCACCTTCCAGGCGAAATACCGCAAGGTCTACGCTTTGCTGCAGAATGACGCCGACCTGCGCGCCAAGATCAAGAAGGCAGCTTCCGCCTACGGCATCGATCCGATGCACATCGTCGGCGCCATCGTCGGCGAGCACACCTACAATGTCGACGCTTATGACCGGCTGCAGACCTACTATGTCAAGGCGATCTCCTACCTCTCCAGCAAGCTGTCCTTCGCCTATGACGGCGAGGACATCACCGATTTCGTGCAGCGGCCGGAATTCAGGAAATGCGCCGGAATGTCGGACAGCTACGATTTGTGGGAATGCCGCGAGCAGGTGTGGAACCGCTCGTTTCGCGGCAAGACCGTTGGCGGGACCAGCTTTCCCAACGATCGTTTCGGCGCCACCTTCTTCCAGCCCTACTATGCCGGCCAGACTTTCGGGCTCGGCCAGCTGAACCCGCTGACCGCCCTGCAGATGAGCGATCTCGTGCACAAGGTGTCCGGACTGCCGGAGCTCGACGTCGCCGACCCCAATGCGGTCTACAAGACCATCATGGATCCGGACCTGACACTGCCTTACGTGGCAGCGACGATCCGGAAATCGATCGACGCCTACAAGAGCATTGCCGGCTTCGACATTTCGGGCAATCCGGGACTGACCGCCACGCTCTACAATGTCGGCAATCCGGAGCAGCGTGCCTATGCGCTGAAGGCCGAAAACGACAAGCGCCGCGCCGCCGGCGAACCGGCGAAACTGCCGGAAGAGAATTATTACGGCTGGCTGGTCAACGACAAATTGTCGGAGCTGAAGGCGCTGTTTTAGGTGAGAAGCTCAAGGTCCCTACCTCCCGCTTGTGGGAGGTCGGACCGAAGGTCCGGGCGGGGGTCGGTGCCGCACCCCCACCCCGCTGCTTCGCAGCGACCCTCCCCACAATGGGGAGGGTAAATCTTAAGCCGCCAGCAACGACTTCAGCTTCACATCCTGCGATCCCAGCGCTTCCGGCGTGGGCTTTGCCCGCTTGCCGATCAGCATTTCGGCCAGCCTGATGTCGCGGGCGACCGCATTGCCGGGGCCGATGCCGCTCGCCGCCACCAGCCTGCCGTCCTCAGCCAGATGGAACAGGATAAAGGCGCCGTCGCCGAGATCGCGGCGCACCGTGCTCCGGCCTTCGTCCGAGAGCCCGGCGATCTGCAGCGACAGGCCATACTGATCCGACCAGAACCATGGCACCGCCGCATGCGCCTCACCGGCGCCCAGCATGTTTCTGGCAGCCAGCGCGCCCTGCTCCTGGGCGTTGCGCCAGGCTTCCAGCCGCACGCGACGGCCGCCATAGACGGCGAGCGGGAACGAACAGCAGTCGCCGGCGGCAAAGATGTCGGCATCGCTGCTGCGCAGTTGCCCGTCCACGGCAATGCCGTTTTCGATCGCCAGGCCAGCTTCGGCGGCCAGCGCGGTCACCGGCACGGCGCCGATGCCGATGATGGCGAGATCGGCCGATACCTGACGTCCGCCGGCAAGGGCGATGCGAACTTGCCTGCCGTCGTCGGCGATCGACGCAATGCCGTCGCCGCACAGTATGTCGACGCCTTCGGCATTGTGCGCCTGATGGATGATTTCGGCGATCTCGGCCGGTACGCCGCGCATCAGGATGCGCGGTTGCGCCTCGATGACGGTGACCGAGGCGCCGAGCTTGCGAGCCGCGGCGGCAAGTTCCAGGCCGATGAAGCCGCCGCCGATGATGGCAATGCGGTTGCCGGCGCTGAGATGGGCGCGGATGGCCAGCGCATCGGCGAAGGTGCGGAGATAGACGCAGCGCGCGCCAAGGCCGGGCATCGGCAGCTTGCGCGGGGTCGAGCCGGTGGCCAGCAGGAGTTTGTCGTAGGGCAGCACCGAGCCATCCGACAGGCGCACCGCATGCGCCGCGCGATCGATCGCCACGGCCTGGACGGAATGGATATGGCGGATCGACTTTTCAGCTAGCATCTCGTCGCTGGCGATCGCCTTGATTTCCGGCGCGTCGCTGGCCATCGCGTCCTTAGACAAAGGCGGCCTTTCATAGGGCAGATGCGGTTCGTCGCCGACCAGCGTCACGGGCCCATCATAGCCGAGATCGCGCAGCGCGAGCGCTGCCCGCCCGCCGCATTCGCCGGCGCCGATGATGACCATGCCGCGCGCCATATCCATCACCCGATCTGAACCAGGACTTTGCCGGCGTCGACCTTGACCGGATAGGTTTTCAAGTTGACACAGACCGGCGCGCCCCTGGCCGCACCCGTCTTGTAGTTGAAGCGGCCATTGTGCTTGGGGCATTCGATGATGTCGTCCATCACCAGCCCGTCAGCGAGATGCACCTTCTCATGCGAGCAGAGCCCGTCGGTGGCGAAGTAGTCGTCATCGGGCGAGCGGTAGATGGCGAAGGTGCGGCCGCCATGGTCGAAGCGCATCACGTCCTCTTCGTCGATATCGCCGGCGGCGCAGGCCTCGACCCAGTCGCTCATTTGTTCCTCCGCAAAAATCGCATTGTTATTCCGCCGCAGCGGCGACGGCATCCCTGTGGAATTCCTCGCGATAGGGCCTGGCGGTCGGCGGCAGTTCGCGCTTGAGGAAATAATCCTCGTTGCGCAGCTGGCGCAGGAAGACCGGTATCATCTCGCGGTAGCCGGCCAGGATCGACGGGGTCGGCGCCGGCAAATCGTGCTTGATCAGCGCATGCAGCTTCGGCAGTGCATGGTAGGGCACCATCGGGAACATGTGATGCTCCACGTGATAGTTCATGTTCCAGTAGATGAAGCGGCTGATCGGGTTCATGTAGACGGTGCGGCTGTTCAGCCTATGGTCGGTGACATTGTCGGCCAGGCCGCCATGCTGCAGCAGGCCGACCATGACATGGTGCCAGGCGCCATAGAGCCTGGGCAGGCCGACCAGCATCAAGGGCAGGAACGAGCCGGAATAGAGCGCCAGCGCGATGGTCGCGGCATAAATGGCGGTCCAGATGCGGGCAATGCGGATCGCCTTGCCCTGTTCCTGCTCCGGAATGAAGGTCTTTTCGGCGGCGCTGATGTTGCCGGCGGCGTTGCGCAGCATGTCTGACATCGCATGCCAGGCATCGAGCACGCCGACAAAGCCGAGGATGGCGCGCACCAGGTCCGGCGGCCGCATGACCGAGATTTCCGGGTCGCGGCCGACGATGATGGTGTCGGTGTGGTGGCGCGTGTGGCTCCAGCGCCAGGTCACCGGATTGCGCATGATCATGAAGCAGGCGATCTGGTAGACGACGTCGTTCATCCACTGCGTGCGGAAGGCCGTGCCGTGGCCGCATTCGTGCCAGCGTGAATCGGTCGAGGAGCCGTAGAGCAAGCCATAGACGAAGAAGAACGGCACGCACCACCAGCTGCCCCAGAACCAGGCGCCGCCGGCGCCGCTGACGACGAGCGCTGCAATCCAGATCGCGGTATCGCGGATCGCCGGACCGTCGGAGCGCTGCATCAGCTCCTTCATCTGCTTGCGCGGAATGTCGGTGTGATACCACTCGGCCGCCGACAGGCCGTTCTCCACGGCGAGCTTGGCGTCGCGGCCGATCAGGCTGTAGTCACGCCGGGACGGCGCTATGGTCATGGTTGCCTCCCTCGGCAGGGCATTGGCCAGGCGAATGCCGAACATTCCAATCTTCGAGCCTGAAAATACCGCCGAGTCATGATAGACTCAATGTCACAAAGATAGTTTCTATCATTTCCTATCAGAGTGATGTATCATTATTCGGCAATCGAACGAGGGCGATCATGGCGAAACGGCCGACCATCACCGATCTGGCGCGCATCTCCGGCGTCAGCGTGGCCACGGTGGACCGCGTGCTCAACAACCGCCTGCCGGTGCGCGAGGAAACCGCGCGCCGCGTCTATGAGACCGCGACCGAGATCGGCTATCACGCGGCCGGCCTGATCAAGCAGCGCATGCGCCATGAACTGCCGGAGTACCGGCTCGGCTTCCTGCTTTTGAGAGGCAATGACGTCTTCTACTCGGAGTTCGCGCGGCAGCTCGAACTCGCCGTATCGCAATCGCAGCGCTTCCGCGGTGTCGCGGTCATCGACTTCACCAGTTCACTGACGCCGGACGAGATCGTCGAGCGCACGCACAGGCTGGCGGCCAGATGCAGGGCCATCGCCCTGGTCGGGCCGGACCACCCGACGCTGACAGTCGCGGTCGAGGAGATGAAGGCCAGGGGATTGCCGGTCTTCTCGCTGCTATCCGACTTCGCGGCCGGCATTCGCGAGGGCTATGTCGGCCTCGACAACCGCAAGGTCGGCCGCACCGCGGCCTGGATGATCTCGAAGGCGGCGAAACGGCCGGGCAAGGTCGCGCTGTTCGTCGGCAGCCATCGCTTCCACGGGCACGAGCTGCGCGAGATCGGCTTTCGCTCCTTCTTCCGCGAACAGGCGCAGGAATTCACGCTGCTTGAAACGCTGGTCAATCTCGAAGCCAACCAGATCACGCAGGACACGCTGCTCGAGCTTCTCCACCGCCACCCCGATCTCGTCGGCTGCTACGTCGCCGGCGGCGGCATGGAAGGCGCGGTCGCGGCGCTGCGGCAAGCCAGGCCGGCCGAGATGCCGGCTGTCGTCTGCAACGAGATCACGGCGGTCTCGCGCTCGGCCCTGGCCGACGGTGTGCTGACGATGGTGATCTCGACGCCGCTGGCCGCCCTTTGCCGCGAACTGGTCGATCTCATGGCGCATGCCATCGAGGCCGGCGCGGCGAACGCGCCGGGCCAGACCTTCCTGCCGTTCGAGATCTACCTGCCCGAAAATATCTAGCGCTGCCTTTACAGGCATCGCCGGTTGAGTTGACGCCGAATCCGGCCGTCAATATAGACCGCTGATGGGCGAGGACAGGTTTGGGTACATCGCGTTCGGTAAGGATGAGCTTTATGCTCGGGGCGCGCTCTTCAGCGCTCTTCGACTGCAGCACTATTGCCCGGGCGCCAAGATTACCGTCCTGACCGACAGGCCGTCCGTTTTCGACGGCTACTCCATCGAAACCATCGAACTCACCCCCGACACAAAAGCCGAGATGTCTTTTGGCAACCGGTATCTATTTGGCATCAAGGCAGCCGGCATTATCGAGATGTTGAGGCGATGCGAACGCCTGTTCTTCATGGATACGGACATGTATCCGACCGGCGATATCTCGCATTGCTTCGATGGCATTTCCTCATCGCTTTCAACCATGAGAAAATGCGAAGGAACGCCCAAGCCTGCCTACCGCGAAATCGAAGACAAGGGATTTCTGCTCGGAAACCACAGGCTGACCGGGCGCGAGCCTATGTGGAACAGCGGCGTTCTGGGCGTTCACAACGCCAACATACCGGCGCTGATCGAGGCCTACCATGCCATGGAACAAATGATCGGCGTCGTGAGAGCCCATACCACGGAACAATTCTGTATCGGCGTGGCGCTGTCAAACGACGGGCGGAAAATCCGCCGACACCGGCTGCCTATCCGCAATTACAACACCCGGGGAAGAAAGCTATTCGCCCGAAGGCGGATCGACGCTTTCTTCGAGGCCAATGGCAATCTCGACGCCGCACAACTGCGCAAGCAGGCGGCCGCATACAGAGTCTGGCGGGGGCCGCTGGACCTCTTGCTGCAAAGAGGCATCTGGCATTTCTGAACGCTGGCCCAACGGCAAGCTTCCCTCAAAACGCTCATGCCTACTCGCTGGCCTACTCACTGGCCTACTCACTGGCCGCAGCCGAGCGTCCGGCAAATCCGCATCGCCGACGTAGTCAGCGTTCGCTCTCCGCCGGCTCATCACAGCCTGTGCGCCTCGACCTCAAAATCGCGCATCCGGTTTTGGAATGGCTCTTGACGCCCTGATGTGAAATGGAATAAATATTTCACTAGCTGTGTATTTTGGTTCTTTCGTTCCGGTCTGACTATATGTTTCAAACAGGCGGTTTGGCGTTCCAGCCGATGCAGGAAACGTCGCGCGGATCGAGACGACATCAGGGAGAGATTCCCCGGGGAGATCGGGGATTCCGGAGAGATCGGTGCAACCGGACACCAAAAGTGGAGGAGAGATTACAATGAAGAAACTGCTTTTGGGCGTCGCCTTCGCGGCGCTGATGAGTTCATCGGCTTTTGCCGCCAAGATCGGCGTGTCGATGGCCAAGTTCGACGACAACTTCCTGACCGTGTTGCGCAACGGCATGATCGAGCAGGCCAAGGGCATGAGCGGCGTCGAACTGCAGGTCGAAGACGCGCAGAACGACGTTGCCAAGCAGCTCGACCAGATCAAGAACTTCGCGGCTTCGGGCGTCGACGCCATCATCGTCAATCCGGTCGACACCTCGGCCACGCAGGCCATGTCGGACGCCGCAGCGGCCGCCAAGATTCCGCTGGTCTACGTCAACCGCGAGCCGGTCAATGTCAACACGCTGCCGGACAACCAGGCCTTCGTCGCCTCGAACGAGGCCGATTCCGGCACGCTCGAAACCAAGGAAGTCTGCCGCCTGTTCAAGGAAGCCGGCAAGAAGGAAGCCAATGTCTATGTCATCATGGGCGAGCTTTCCAACCAGGCCGCCGTGCAGCGCACCAAGGACATCGAAGAGGTCATCGCCACGCCGGACTGCAGCTTCATCAAGATCATCGACAAGCAGACGTCGAACTGGAACCGCGACGAAGCGCAGAACCTGATGACCAACTGGCTGTCGACCGGCAAGCCGTTCGACGGCGTCATCGCCAACAATGACGAAAGCGCCATCGGCGCCATCCAGGCGATGAAGGCCGCCAACATCGACATGAAGTCGGTCGTTGTCGGCGGCGTCGACGCCACCCAGGACGCGCTGGCGGCCATGCAGGCCGGCGACCTTGACGCAACCGTGTTCCAGGATGCTGCCGGCCAGGGCGCCGGTGCGCTGGATGCGGCACTGAAGCTCGCCAAGGGCGAGAAGGTCGAGCACAAGGTCTACGTGCCCTTCCAGCTGGTGACGCCGGCCAACATCGACAAGTTCCTGAAGAAGAACTGAGCAACGGATCCACGGAGCGGCGCTCTCGCGCAAAGACAGCGCCGCTCCTCTTCCCCCGGGGCGCCTTCGGGTGCCGAGGACGACCGTGGCTGATGGAGGATAGAAGATTGGCACAGACATCTCACGGCGTCGGCGGGGTCAGCTATGACGCGAAGAAGCGCAACTGGCCGGCCGAATTCAACGTCTTCCTGGCGCTCGTCATCCTGGTCGTCATCTTCGAACTGATCGGCCGTATCTTTCTCGGCGACAGTTTCCTGTTCAACACCCGCAGCGACGTCGGCGGTCTGTTCAACGAGGCACGCCTGCAGATCATCATCCTGCAGGTGTCGATCGTCGGCATCATCGCCATCGGCGTGACGCAAGTGATCATCACCGGCGGCATCGACCTGTCCTCGGGCTCGATCGTCGGCGCGACCGCCATGATCGCCATGAGCTTCGCCCAGGTGGCGACCGTCAACGGCAACCCCAACCCCAAGGCGATGTTCCTGGCGCAAGGCTGGACCGACCTGCCGGTCATCGTGCCGGTGCTGGTGGCGATCGGCTGCGGCCTGTTCGCCGGCCTGGTCAACGGCGCGCTGATCGCCTACACGCGCATTCCGCCGTTCATCGCCACGCTCGGCATGATGGTCACCGCGCGCGGCATCGCCAAATGGTGGTCCAAGGGCCAGCCGATCTCGTTTCCCACCGACAGTTTCGCGGCGATCGGCAAAGGCTTGATGCCGGTCATCATCTTCCTGTCGCTGGCCATCCTGTTCCAGCTGATCATGACCTACACCAGGTATGGCAAGCATTGTTACGCGATCGGTTCCAACGAGGACGCCGCGCGCATGTCCGGCATCAAGATCGCCAACCACAAGATCCTGGTCTACGTCATCGCCGGCATTCTCGCCGCGCTCGCCGCCGTGGTGCTCTCTTCCAAGAACCTCACCGCGCAGTCCGGCATGGGCGTGATGTACGAACTCGACGCCATCGCCATGGCGGTCATCGGCGGCGTCTCGCTGTCGGGCGGCCGCGGCTCGATCATCGGCACGGTGATCGGCTCGCTGATCTTCGGCGTCATCATCTCCGGCTTCACCTTCCTGCGCCTCGACGCCTATTACCAGGAGATGGTCAAGGGCGTGATCATCGTCGGCGCCGTCGTTCTCGACCAATGGCGCCAGCGTATGCGGGCATTGAGGGCTTGACCATGCCAGATATCTCCACGACAGACATCGTCCTGAAGACCGAAAACCTGACCAAGCGCTATGGCGGCGTGCATGCGCTGGAAGGCGCCAATTTCGAGCTGCGCAAAGGCGAGCATGTCGCCATCATGGGCGACAACGGCGCCGGCAAATCGACCTTCGTGCGCCAGATCACCGCCGTCGAACAGCGCACCAGCGGCCAGGTCTGGTTCGATGGCAAGGAAGTGAATTTTGCCGGGCCGATCGAGGCTCGCACGGCGGGCATCGAGACCGTGTTCCAGAACCTGGCGCTGGCCGACGACCTCGACGTGCCGTCGAACTTGTTCCTCGGCCGCGAAAAAGTGCTGTTCAACCTCGGCCCGTTCTCGATCCTAGACCGCAAATACATGCGCAAGGCGACCGAAGCTGCGCTGATCCGCACTGCGGTGAAGATCCCCAATCTGTCCAACACCATCCGCCATATGTCGGGCGGCCAGCGGCAATGCGTGGCGATCGCCCGGACCGCGACCTTCGCCTCCAAGCTGATCATCATGGACGAGCCGACGGCGGCTCTCGGCGTGCAGGAGACCGCACAGGTCGAAAACATCATCCGCACATTGAAGGACAATGGCGAGCCGCTGATCCTGATCAGCCACAACATGCGCCAGGTGTTCGACCTCTGCGACCGCATCGTCGTCTTCCGGCGCGGCCGCATCGTCGCCAATCTGCGCAAGGAGAACACGGACGGCCAGGACATCGTCTCCTACATCACCGGCGCCAAGACCGGAGAGGCGGAACTCGCGGCCTAAAACAGGGCGGTCACCCGGTTCCGGGACGATCCGCCGCGCTCGGAAATAACCTTGCCACCTTTTCCCGACGGAAAGGTGGAGACACAACGCTCTCGAACCCATCCCCCTAGAGGAAATATCCATGACTGTTCGTTTCGCCCTCCTCGGTGCCGGCCGCATCGGCAAGGTCCACGCCCGCGCCGTCGGCTCCAACCCGCAGGCCAAACTGGTGGCCGTCGCCGATGCCTTCGAGAAGGCGGCGACCGAACTGGCGAGCGCCTATGGCGCCGAGGTGCGCAGCATCGATGCCATCGAGAAAGCCGGTGATATCGACGCCGTTGTCATCTGCACGCCGACCGACACCCATGCCGATCTGATCGAGCGCTTCGCCAAGGCCGGCAAGGCGATCTTCTGCGAAAAGCCGATCGACCTCGACGTCAAGCGCGTCGAGAAATGCCTGGCGGTGGTCGACAAGGCCAAGGCGACGCTGATGGTCGGTTTCAACCGGCGCTTCGACCCGCATTTCGCCGCCGTGCGCAAGGCGATCGACGATGGCGCCATCGGCACCGTCGAGATGGTCACCATCACCTCGCGCGATCCGGGCGCGCCGCCGATCGATTACATCAAGCGCTCGGGCGGCATTTTTCGCGACATGACCATCCATGATTTTGACATGGCGCGCTTCCTGCTCGGCGAGGAACCGGTGGCGGTCAGCGCGCATGCCTCGGTGCTTGTGGACAAGAAGATCGGCGAGGCCGGCGATTTCGACTCGGTCAGCGTCATCCTCGAGACCGCGTCCGGCAAGCAGGCCGTCATCTCCAACTCGCGCCGCGCCACCTATGGCTACGACCAGCGCATCGAGGTGCATGGCTCGAAAGGCATGGTGGCCGCCGAGAACCAGCGGCCGGTGTCGATCGAACTGGCCAACGAGAAGGGCTATACCCGCCCGCCGCTGCACGACTTCTTCATGACCCGCTATCTCGACGCCTATGCCATCGAGATTGCCGCGTTCATTGCCGCCGCGACCTCGGGCAAGAAGGCGTCGCCGAGCGGTGCGGACGGGCTGGTGGCGCTGAAGCTCGCCGATGCGGCGCTGAAGTCGGCGACATCAGGCAAGACCGTTCGCCTCGACAAGTAAGAACCCGGACCCAAGCCACAGGAGCAAAGCGATGAGCGCATCAGCCGATCGCAATTCACAGACACGCGCTATCGTCACCGGCGGGGCGCAAGGCATCGGCTTTGCCGTCGCCGAAGCACTGGCCGACGAAGGCTGCCGGGCGCTGGCGCTTATCGGCCGCTCGCAGGAGAAGGGCGACAAGGCGGTCGCCGCGCTCAAGAAGTCCGGCGTCGACGCGATCTTCATCAGTGCCGACGTTTCGAAAGTGGCCGACTGCAAGCGCGCGGTCGCCGCCGCGCTCTCGCATTTCGGCACCATCAACGCGCTGGTCAACGCCGCCGCCACGTCCGCACGGGGCTCGCTGGTCGAAACCTCGGAAGAGCTGTTCGACACGATCTTCGACACCAATGTGCGCGGCCCGTTTTTCCTGATGCAGGGCGTGGTGGCGCATCTCCTGGAGAAGAAGGCGCCTGGCTCGATCGTCAACGTGCTGTCGATGTCGGCGCATACCGGCCAATCGTTCCTGACGCCCTATTCGACCAGCAAGGGCGCGCTGATGACGCTGACCAAGAACGTCGCCAACGCCTACCGCTTCAACCGTATCCGCTGCAACGCCGTGCTGCCCGGCTGGATGGACACCGAGGGCGAGGACATCGTGCAGAAGAAATGGCACGACGCGCCGGATGATTGGCTGGCGAAGGCCGAAGCTACGCAGCCGATGGGCCAGCTGGTGAAGCCCGACCAGCTTGCCCGTCTGGTCAGCTACATGGTCAGCCCGCAATCCGGTGTCATGACCGGATCGCTGGTCGACTACGACCAGAGCGTTGCGGGGGCGTCACCGGAGTAGGGCCAGCTGAGTGGCCGTGCGTCTGTTGCGTCGGCATCGCAATTCCCACATAGTCAACGCAGTCAGCCTAGTCACGGGATTAAGATGCTGCCTGCACCTAAGAACACCCATTGGACGGTCGCCGGGGCAAAAGCCTGGCTCGCAGAGGTCATCGAGCGCGCGCATTCGGCGCCGCAGACGATCACCAGAAACGGCAAACCAATCGTGGTTGTCGTCTCGTCCGAGGAATGGCAGCGCAAGACCGCACGCAAGGGTAGGCTTGCGGAGTTCCTGCTGGACTCCCCGCTTCGCGGCGCCGATCTCGACCTTGGGCGTCAGCGTGACGAACCGCTAGCGCGGCAAAAGCACGTCTGATGTATCCCTATTGGATCAAGGTACGCGGCCACCTCGGGGTTGGCGTCACCGCGCAATCGGAAGCCGACGCGCTACAACTTTTTTCGCTTGCCTTTGGGTCTGCAGAGAATGTTGTCGGCATCGAGATCATCAAAGACATGAATGACCTCGACCAGAATCACGTCGTGCCCAATCTGGGCGTGGCCAACTGGTTTCGGCGTGGCATCTGGTTTCCCCAAGGCCAGGAGCACATTTCAAACTGAGACACTGCATCGCCACATCACCCCACGTGACAAACGTCCCGGCTTCGACTATATGAGCCCGCATGATCCACCTGACCGCCACCTATTGGTACTTTAGCAGCTCGCTGGCGGCGGGAGGATTGCGCTCGATCTGAAGATTGCAGCAACAACATCCGAACAGCCGCCAGACCTGGCGGCTTTTTTGTATCAGCCGGCAGGTTCCCAAAAAGGAGCAGAAAGCCGTGTTGACCACCACAGACGACCTTCGGGTCAAGGAAATACGAGAACTGAGCACACCCGACCAGGTGATGCGGGAGATCCCGCGCACGCTGACGGCGACGCGCACCGTCAGCGCCTCACGCAACGCCATCCACGCCATCCTGAACGGGACCGACGACCGGCTGCTCGTCGTCGTCGGCCCCTGTTCGATCCACGATCCGGTCGCTGCGGTCGACTATGCCAGCCGTCTGGCGGCGCTGCGCGAGGCCCTGTCCGACCGGTTGGAGATCGTCATGCGGGTCTATTTCGAAAAGCCACGCACGACGGTCGGCTGGAAGGGCCTGATCAACGATCCGGACCTCGACGGCAGCTTCAACATCGACAAGGGTTTGCGGATGGCGCGCAACGTCCTTTCCGCCGTCAACAATCTCGGCCTGCCGGCGGCGACCGAATTCCTCGACATGACCACCCCGCAATACATCGCCGACCTCGTTGCCTGGGGCGCGATCGGCGCGCGCACGACCGAGAGCCAGATTCACCGCGAACTGGCATCGGGGCTCTCCTGCCCGGTCGGCTTCAAGAACGGCACCGACGGCAATCTCAGGATCGCCGCCGAGGCGGTGAAATCCGCCGCGCAGCCGCATCATTTCATGGCGGTGACCAAGGGGGGCCGCAGCGGCATCGCGACCACCACCGGCAATGAGGACTGCCATGTCATCCTGCGTGGCGGTGTTCAGCCCAACTATGACGCGGCGAGCGTCGAGGCGGCTAGCTTGGAACTCGCCCGCATCGGCGTCGCACCCAGGCTGATGATCGATGTCAGCCACGCCAACAGCTCGAAGAAGCCGGAGAACCAGCCCAAGGTGGCAGCGGATGTCGCGGGGCAGGTGGCGGCGGGCGACGAGCGCATCGTCGGCGTCATGATCGAGAGCAATCTCGTTGCCGGCCGACAGGACGTGGTGGCAGGCAAGCCGCTCGCCTACGGCCAGAGCATCACCGATGGCTGCATCGACTGGGCAACCACCGAGACCGTGCTGCACGGCCTTGCCGGCGCCGCCGAATGGCGCCGGTCGGCACGCCGCGCCATGATCGAGAGCCGACCGGGCGCTGCTTGATCTGGCCGGGCACAAGGCAGGGCGGCGGTTCCCGATTTAGCTGGGGATCACGCCGTCCTCAGCCCTTCCCACGCGGTGAACACCGAGACCGCAAACAACAGCAAGCCGGCCGCCCGGCCGGCGAGAACGGTCGCCCGCGGATTGGCGATCAGAAGCTTGCGGCTGCGGCCGGCTGATATTGCGAGCCCGCCATAGATCGCGGCCTGGGTCAGGACCGTCATCAGGCCCATGATGGTCGCCTGCATCCAGATCGGACCGTAGTCCGGCTTCAGGAATTGCGGGTAGACGGCCAGCACGAAGAGGTAGGCCTTCGGATTGATCAGGCAGGTGACGAAACCCTGGCGAAACGCCTTCCATGCGGAACGGCTGCCGGCAGGCCCGTCATGGCCGACGGTGATCGAGCTGCGCATCAGCGTTATGCCGATGAAGGCCATGTAGGCGGCGCCGGCAATCAGCAGCGGCGTGAACAGGATCGGCACGAAATGCATGAGAAGGCCGACGCCGATGGCGCCGTTCAGCGTGTGCACCATGCCGCCGACCATAATGCCGCCGGTGGCGGCAAGCCCCCTGTCGCGTCCGCCGGTCAGCGCATTGGCCAGCACGAACAGCATGTCCATGCCTGGAACGGCGATGATGCCGAACAGGAGGATAAAGAAGAGCCAAAGATTTTCCGCATAATTCATGTCAGTTGCTCGTCGCCTCCTGACGGCGCACCGCAGAGGAATTGTTGATTTTCAACCCGATAGGCAGTCCTATAGGTCAACCCAACTGACGATGGTGTGTCAGTTGCGATCGGAGCCGGGTGAGAAAATGCGCAAGGCGTCGCGGCTGTTCGAGATCATCCAGATCCTGCGGCTGGCGCGGCAGCCGGTGACGGCGGCGATGATCGCCGCGCAGTTGGAAGTGACCGTACGTTCGATCTACCGCGACATTGCAGCGCTTCAGGCGATGCGCGTGCCGATCGAGGGCGGGCGCGGCATCGGCTACATATTGCGTCCCGGCTTCGACCTGCCGCCGCTGATGTTTTCGATCGAGGAGATGGAGGCGATCGTCCTGTCGCTGGCGCTGCTGGAGCGCACGGGAGACGACGAGCTCAAGCAGGCGGCCAAGCGTGTCGGCGCCAAGATCGCCGGTGCCGTGCCGCCGCCGTTGCGGCAGACGCTCGACGCCAATGCGCTGCATGCGTGGGGTTTCGCCGCGCCCTCGGCCGGCACCATCGACCTGGCGCTGGTGCGCCGCGCCATCCGCGATGAGGAAAAGCTCGACCTCTCCTATCGCGACGAAATGGGCCGCGCCTCCGAGCGCCTCGTCCGGCCGATCGCGCTCATCTACTACGCCGAAACCGCCAACATCGTCGCCTGGTGCGAGCTGCGCCAGGCGATCCGCAATTTCCGCAGCGACCGCATCGCGGATTGCCAGCCGACCGGGCTGCGCTTCAAGGGCGAAGGCGACCGCTTGCGGCAGGTCTGGGTCAACGGCTGGGAGGCGAATGCTCCGGCCGCCGGCTCGTAAAGAGACGGTAGGCACGATCTGATATTAAGACCGGGAGTACCTCCTCACTTTCTCGAAGCGCTAGACCCCTCCCCTAGTAATTCGACCAGCGTTCCTGATTAGCCCCTGAAGTTCCGCCTGCACGCTCGCTGGAGCCGACCCGCCGGCCTCGCGACGCCTGTGGCACTCCTCTGCAAAAACTGACTCCACGTAGGACTCTGCGGCAGATCGAGGCGAATCCATCAGCGCTGTCCGAATATTTTGTGCCCGGCTCATAACATTAAGAGCTATCTGTGTGACGTTCATTGACTCCCTGACTTGGGCCCATACCGCATCGGCATTCCACGATGACATTGTTGTTACGAAGGCAGTGTAGTCGAAATTCTGTCTTCGATGGTAGCACGACGCCAGGATCAGCAGGGATGGAAGGTCTATTTTTTCTGGATATCGCCATGCGGCCGTCGTGGACCCCATTATATCCATTATCTGTTCAATTGCCCTAAGGGGGATTGGCGTTTGGGCAGCAAAGCCAGTCGTGATGACGTTTTTTAATACATCACTTGGCTCAAGAAGATCGCTTTGCGCTGGACTGGAAAGCTTCGTAAGGTCGATTAAATCTAGTTTGCTTGTGACAAACTCTCCCAGTCGCGGTTCAGCAAAGCTATAGCGGCGATCGAAGAACCGGCTTAGGTAGCCGCGCCCGTCAAAATCACCTCCGTAGGCGCCCCGAATTGTGTGCTGGAGCTGGCTCGTGTCAGTCGAGAAAACGAAGACGACGCCATTTGCTTCAAACAGATGCTTCACACGCTCAAGCACAGCCACGGCGTAAGAAGGTCGACACCTATCCAGCTCATCAATCACGACGAAAAGTGGATATTTTATCCCGGCCTCGGGAAGCTTTGAGGTTAACTGCCCCATATTCGAGCGGAATGACTGAATCGACTGGCTAGCTTTTACGAATTCGGCGATCAATGTGTCAGCAGTTTTGTCAGTAAGCGTTTCAATCTCTTTGCCGGCGGCAGCTATTGCGTCATCAATAACTCCAGCGCCCGGCTCTGATCTTTCGGCGGGTGTCGCGTTGCCTGCATCCTCCCCACGCAAGAGGTCATCAATCGTCGAATTTGTGTAGCGGCGGATTGCTGATTTACCCATCGCGACCAACGTGCGACCAGCTATCTGTGCTCCATCTGATTTTACAGCGTCCCAGACCTTCTTAACGATGGCTTTCTTCCCTGTATGCGGCTTCAAGACCTTGTCGATCTCGGCCATGATCGCAACCAAGGGATCATCTGAGTGATCGTCTCCCCAAGCGTTCACTTCGGCAACCAGATAGCCCTCTACTCGCAACTGACGAGCAAATCTTGAGACAAAGAAACTCTTTCCGCTCCCCCACTCGCTATCAATGTTCAAAACATAAGAGGCGGTTTTGCCAAGCCTCTTACGCAGATCAACACTCTGGATCAAAAAATCGATGATGAAGCGCGCGTCATTTTTTCTACCGATCTTGTCGTCTTTCCAGACCTCATCAATTTCTTTCTTTACTGCGGTCATAAACTAGCCCCCATGTCGATTCGGGAGCATAGGCAGAGTCAACAGCCCCGTCAGCCCTCCTATTCGTGGAGATTTGCATGACTGAAGGCGTTCGCCACTGCCCACGCGAAGGCTCGGAGTTGGCTTGGACAGGGAACGGATAGCTCACCCGTGGTGGAGGAGAGGCGAAGGAATGCGTTTTCCGCTCGGCAAGTCCGGGCCGCCAACTCGAGGACTTGAGAGGCAGATCTACCTCACGTCGACCCAGCGCTTTTCCTCGAAGGAGCGCGCCATTGCATGCACGGTGCGTTCGATCTCCAGCCCTTCACCGAACTCGATGAGCCGCGCCGGCTTGCCGGCAAGCCGCGTCAACAGTTCGTGGCACTCGATGATCTTGAGATCGTTGAAGCCCAGGCTGTGGCCGGGCGCCGGCACGAAAAGATCGTAGGGCTTGTGCTGCGGCGCCACCAGGATGGTCCGATAGCCCTGTTCGGTCGGGCGATCGGACGTGAGATAGAGCTGGAACTCGTTCATCCGCTCCTGGTCGAACAGGATCGACCCTTTCGAGCCGAATATCTGGATGGCGATGCGGCCCTTGCGGCCCCAGGCCGAGCGGTTGACCAGCAGCGTGCCGGCAATGCCGTTTTCCAGATGCATCAAGACGCTGGCGATATCATAGGTCTCGACCGCGCGGCGTCCGCCCGCCGCCAGCTTGCGGTCGGCATAGGGTTTGGCCATGTCGCAGATGACACTGGCGACGCGGCCGAACAGCGCGGTGACCAGCGACAGCGGATGCACGGCGAAATCGTCGAGCGCGCCATAGCCGGAAGCGGCCTCGTGCTTCCAGAAGAACAGCGCTTCCGGGTCGGCCATGAAATCCTCGTCCATCTCGATGCGCAGATGGTTGACCTCGCCGATGATCTTCTCGTCGAGCAGCGCGCCGATGTGACGGATGGCCGGGCTCTGGATGTAGTTGTAGCCAAGCGCGGCGACCTTGCCTGACTTGCTGGCCGCTGCCGCCATCGCCTCGGCCTCGGCGAAGCTCGGCGCCATCGGCTTTTCGCACCACAGATGCTTGCCGGCCTGAAGAACCGCGATGGCCATTTCCGGATGGAACTGGTTGGGCGTGGTCAGCGAGACGACATCGACCTCCGGATCGTTGACGACCGCGCGCCAGTCGCCGGACGCTTTCTCGAAGCCGAACTCGCCGGCCTTGCGCCGGGCCAAGTCCTCATTGACCTCGCCGAGATGGACGAGCCGTGGCTTGGCCACGTCCGGAAAGACGGCACCGACGGCGCTCCACGCGATGGCGTGGCATTTGCCCATGAACCCGGTGCCGATAAGACCTACGCCGACCATCTTCCCTCGTTCCTCCACTGACAGAAAGGTTGCGTGGATGAATTAGTCCATTTTTATCGGGAATGGAATGTCTGCCTCATTTTTTATGGTGTTCTTGCGCAGGCTCGCTATGATGGGGCACAGAGGACGCTTCCAGTGCATGTCGCCCAAAGTGCGCAGTGGTTTTGGGGCAACGACATGCATGGGATCAAACGGCCTAAAGCGCGCCGACTGAAACCGCTTCGACGTGACGCGCTTTGGACAAGCTTGGACGGGCCGACGATGGACGAACGGGTACCTCGCGACTTCGAGACGCTGCGCGCCACGATCCTCGATCGGCGCGAAAGCCTGCCCAAGCGTATCGCCCAGATCGCCGCCTATGCGCTCGACAATCCCGACGACATCGCCTTCGGCACTGCGGCCAGCATCGCCGCTTCGGCCGGCGTGCAGCCCTCCACCCTCATCCGCTTTGCCCAGCAGCTTGGCTTCGACGGCTTCACCAGCCTGCAGCAGGTGTTTCGCGAGCGGCTGCGCGAGCGCAACTCGTCCTATGACGAACGGCTGCAGGCGCTGCGCGCCAAGGCCGATGCCGGCGCCGGCCACCGGGCAATCTTCGACGGTTTCGTCGCCGCCGCCAGCACCTCGCTCAACGACATTTCGCGCACGCTTGACGACGCGCACCTTGAAGATGCGATTTCACTGCTGGCGAAGGCTCAGACCATCTATGTGCTGGCCAAGCGGCGCTCCTACCCGGTGGCGAGCTACATCGCCTATGCGCTGGGCAAGTTGAAGATCCGCAACCAGCTGATCGAATCGGCGGCCGGCCTGAACGCCGAGATGGTCTCCTTCGCCACGCCGGCGGACGCCGTCATCGCCATCAGCTTCTCGCCCTATGCGCCGGCCACCATCGAGGAAGCCCGCGCCATTTCCGAGCAGGGCGTGCCGATCGTGGCCATCACCGACAGCTCGTTTTCGCCGCTTGCCCAGTTCGCCAGCGTGTGGTTCGAGGTTGCCGAGGCGGATTTCGCCGGCTTCCGTTCGCTGTCGGCAACGATGGCGCTGGCCATGGCGCTGACCGTCGGGGTCGGCGAGAAACGGCGCGACGTCAGCCGCAAGCGCAAGGCCTGAGCCTGTCCTGACGCGACGCGGCCGGGCCAGAAACCGGACCCAGCCGATCGCTTGCCGCGGCTTCGGTCGGGGATCATGCTTCCGTACTTTTCAGCCTGGGAATGCTCATTCCATATTGACTATGGATTGGAATTATTATTTCATATTGCCGGCGCCACGCTGCCGCTCGCGCGTGTTACCCAAACAATGTTGTTCATGACAACAAGACCGACGGGAGGTTCCAATGAGCGAAGCCGTGGACGCAAGACAGGCGCCGCTCGACGTCATCACCATCGGTCGTGCCTCGGTCGACCTCTATGGCCAGCAGATCGGCTCGCGGCTGGAGGACATCACCTCCTTCGCCAAGTCGGTCGGCGGCTGCCCGGCCAACATCTCGGTCGGCACGGCCAGGCTCGGCCTGCGCTCGGCACTGCTGACGCGCGTCGGCGACGAGCAGATGGGCCGCTTCATCCGCGAGCAGCTGAAGCGCGAAGGCGTCAACACCGACGGCCTGAAGACCGACAAGGAGCGCCTGACCGCGCTGGTGCTGCTCTCGGTCGAGGATGAGGGCGTTTCGCCGATGATCTTCTACCGCTCGGACTGCGCCGACATGGCGCTGGCCGAAGAGGATATCGACGAAGCGTTCATCTCCTCGGCGCGCGCGATCGTCGTCACCGGCACGCATTTTTCGCGCCCCAACAGCGACGCCGCCCAGCGCAAGGCGATCCGCATCATGAAAGCCAAGGGCGGCAAGGTGGTCTTCGACATCGACTACCGGCCGAACCTGTGGGGCCTCGCCGGCCATGCCGAGGGCTTCGAGCGCTATGTGAAGTCCGACCGCGTCTCGGCCCGGCTGAAGACGGTGCTGCCCGATTGCGATCTCATCGTCGGCACCGAGGAAGAGATCATGATCGCGTCCGGCGCCGACGACTGCCTGAGCGCGCTGAAGACGATCCGCGCGCTGTCTTCGGCGACCATCGTGCTCAAGCGCGGCGCCATGGGCTGCATCGTCTATGACGGGCCGATCAGCGACGATCTGGAAGACGGCATCGTCGGCAAGGGTTTTCCGATCGAGATCTACAATGTGCTCGGCGCCGGCGACGCCTTCATGTCCGGCCTGCTGCGCGGCTGGCTCGGCGGCGAGAACTTCGAAACGGCGGCGACCTGGGCCAATGCCTGCGGCGCCTTCGCCGTCTCGCGGCTGCTGTGCGCGCCGGAATATCCGACCTTCGAGGAGCTGCAGTTCTTCCTCAAGAACGGCAGCAAGCATCGGGCGCTGCGCAAGGACGAGGCGATCAACCACATTCATTGGGCGACAACCCGCCGGCGCGACGTTCCCTCGCTGATGGCGCTCGCCTGCGACCATCGCATCCAGCTCGAGGATGTCGCCGCGAAGGCCGGCGCCGATCCGGCGCGCATCCGCGATTTCAAGGTGCTGGCGGTCAAGGCTGCGGCCAAGGTCGCCGCCGGGCGCGACGGCTACGGCATGCTGATCGATGAGAAACATGGCCGCGAGGCGATGTTCGAATTCGCCCGCCATCCCTTCGCCTGGCTCGGCCGGCCGGTCGAATTGCCCGGTTCGCGGCCGCTGCGCTTCGAATTCTCGCAGGACATCGGCTCGCAGCTCACCGAATGGCCTGTCGATCACTGCATCAAGTGCCTGTGCTTCTACCACCCGGACGACCCGGCGGCGCTCAAGGAAGAACAGCAGCAGAAGCTGCGCGCGCTGTTCGAAGCCGCACGGAAAGTCGGCCGGGAGCTTCTCATCGAGATCATCGCCGGCAAGCACGGCAAGCTCGACGACACAACGATCCCGCGCGCGCTGGAGGAACTCTATGCGCTCGGCATCAAACCGGACTGGTGGAAGCTCGAGCCGCAGGCATCGAGCGGCGCCTGGGCCAGGATCGAAGCCGTCATCCTGAAACACGATCCCTGGTGCCGCGGCATCGTGCTGCTTGGGCTGGAAGCACCGCAGGACGAGCTGGAAGCAGCCTTCGCCGCCACCGCCAAGGCACCGATCGTGAAGGGCTTTGCCGTCGGCCGGACCATCTTCGTCCACGCGGCCGAACAATGGCTGGCCGGCAAGATGTCGGATGACGAGGCCATCGCCGACATGGCATCGCGCTTCGAACAGCTGACCGAAGCGTGGCTTGCCGCGCGCGGCCGCAAAGCAGCATAAGAAGAGCGCAGCTTAACAAGACGCGACGCAGGACCGCGGAGGAAAACACCATGAGCAAGACAATCCGCCTGACGATGGCGCAGGCGCTGACCCGCTTCCTCAGCCGCCAGTTGACCGAGATCGACGGCAAGACGGTTCCGATCTTTGGTGGCGTCTGGGCGATCTTCGGCCATGGTAATGTCGCCGGCATCGGCGAGGCGCTCTACCAGGTGCGGCAGGAATTGCCGACCTTCCGCGCCCATAACGAACAGGCGATGGCGCATGCGGCGATCGCCTATGGCAAGGCCAATTTCCGCCGCCGCTTCATGGCCGCGACCTCTTCGATCGGCCCGGGCGCGCTCAACATGGTGACGGCGGCGGCACTGGCGCACGTAAACAGGTTGCCCGTCCTGTTTTTGCCGGGCGACGTCTTCGCCAACCGCATTCCCGATCCGGTGCTGCAGCAGGCCGAGGACTTTTCCGACGGCACGGCGACGGTCAATGACTGTTTCCGCCCGGTGTCACGCTATTTCGACCGCATCACCCGGCCCGAACAGATCATCCCGGCGCTGAGCCGCGCGATGCAGGTGTTGACCGATCCGGCCGAGTGCGGCCCGGTGACGCTGTCGCTCTGCCAGGACGTGCAGGCCGAGGCCTATGACTATCCCGAGAGCTTCTTCGCCGAGCGGGTCTGGCACCAGCGCCGGCCACGCCCGGATCGCGGCGAACTGGCAGCGGCGGTGGCGGCGCTCAAGGGCGCGAAGAAGCCGCTGATCATCGCCGGCGGTGGCGTGCTCTATTCGCAGGCCTCCGATGAACTGGCGAAATTCGTCGAAGGTGCCGGCATCCCGGTCTGCGAGACGCAAGGAGGCAAATCCTCGCTGCCGGACAATCATCCGCTCAACATGGCGGCGGTCGGCGTCACCGGCACGTCTGCCGCCAACCGGCTGGCCGAAGAGGCCGATGTGGTGCTGGCCATCGGCACGCGCCTGCAGGATTTCACCACCGGTTCGTGGGCGCTGTTCAAGAACTCCGGCAAGACCATCATCGGGCTCAACGTGCAGCCTTTCGATGCCGGCAAGCACCGCGCGCTGCCGCTGGTGGCCGACGCGGCCGAAGGACTGGCCGAACTGGGTGCGGCGCTGGGCGGCTGGAAAGCGCCTTCCTCCTGGACCGACAATTCCGCTGCCGGGAAGAAGGCCTGGCAGGTTGACGCCTCGAAGGTGACGGCCTCGACCAACGCTGCCTTCCCCTCGGATGCGCAGGTGATTGGCGCCGTGCAGCGTGCAATGGGGTCAGGCGTGATTTTGCTGAACGCGTCGGGCGGCCTGCCGGGTGAACTGCATAAACTCTGGCAGGCGGGAGCGCCCGGCTCGTACCATGGCGAATATGGCTTCTCGACCATGGGCTACGAGATTGCCGGCGGGCTCGGCGCCAAGATGGCCAAGCCCGACCGGGAGATCGTCGTCATGGTCGGCGACGGCTCCTACCTCATGATGAATTCCGAAATCGCCACATCGGTGATGCTCGGCCTGAAGCTCACCATCCTGGTGCTCGACAACAGGGGTTATGGCTGCATCAACCGGCTGCAGATGGCCACCGGCGGCGCCAACTTCAACAACCTCCTGAAGGACTCGCGCCACGAGATCCTGCCCGACATCGACTTCGCCGCGCACGCGGCGAGCCTGGGCGCGATCGCCGAAAAAGTGCCGTCGATCGCCGGGCTGGAAAATGCGCTGCAAAAGGCCAAGGCAAACGACCGCACCACGGTGCTGGTCATCGACACTGACCCGCTGGCCTCCACCGATGCCGGCGGCCATTGGTGGGATGTGGCGGTGCCGGAAGTGTCGGCGCGGCCCCAGGTCAACGCGGCGCGCAAGGCCTATGACGAGAAGCGGCAGATGCAGAGCGTTGGCGATTGATATCGGCGCTGACCCCCACCCCGCTGCTGCGCAGCGACCCTCCCCACAAGGGGGAGGGTGAACAAGAAACCGGAGCTAAAACTTGAAAGCCAAACTGGGCATGTCCCCCATTGCATGGTGGAACGACGATCTTGCCGAACTCAGCGATGACGTGTCGCTGGAAGAATGCCTGCGCCAGTCGCGTTCGGCCGGCTTCACCGGCATGGAGATGGGCCGGCGTTTTCCCAACGACCCCGCTGTCATGCTGCCGATCCTGAAGAAGGCTGACGTGACGCTGTGCGGCGGCTGGTTTTCCGGCACGCTGGTCGACGAGGAGATGGCAAAGAACCAGGATCGCATCCAGCCGATGATCGACCTGTTCAAGGCGGTCAACGCGCCTTGCATCGTCTATGGCGAGGTCGGCCGCTCGATTCAGGGCGACCGCTCCAAGCCGCTGGCCACCAAGCCGAAACTCTCGGACGACGAGATGAAGGCCTATGCCAAGCGCCTGACCGCGTTCGGCGAATGGTGCGCCGGGCAAGGCATGCCGCTCTCCTATCACCACCATATGGCGGCGGTGGTCGAGACCGAGCCGGAACTCGACGCCTTCATGCGCCATTCCGGCGAAGGCATTCCGCTGCTGCTCGACGCCGGACATCTGGCCTTCGCCGGCGGCGACGTGCTGCGCGCCATCGACAACCACCACAAGCGGATCAGCCATGTGCATGTGAAGGATGTGCGCATGGGGGTGATCGACAAGCTCGATCGCACCAAGCAATCGTTCCTCGACGCGGTGGCGCTCGGCGCCTTCACGGTGCCGGGCGACGGCTCGCTGGATTTCGGCGCCATCGTGCAGCGCTTCGCCGACCATGGCTATGAGGGCTGGTTCGTGGTCGAGGCCGAGCAGGACCCGAAGAAGAACCCGCCGCTGAAGATGGCGCAGCTTGGCCACAAGGAGCTGATGCGAGTGATGACCGCCGCCGGCTATACGGTCGAAACCCAGGGTTTTCCGAATGCCTGACGCGATGGGTTCACGGCGAAGCAGGTTGCTGTAGGTTGGCCCGATGAAAGATTCCGAGCACCCCTTCTTCCGCCCGCTTTGGCGGCGTGTCGCCGTCGTCGCGGTCTGCGTCATCTGGTCGATCATCGAGTTCGCCACCGGCACCCCGTTCTGGGGCGTCATCGCGCTCGGTTTCGCCGGCTACGGCGTCTGGCAGTTTTTCTACCTCTACAAGCCGGCGGACGAGAGCAAGGCGCCGGCCGAGGCCGAACCGAAGGAATAGAGGGCCCGTTGGGCGCGGAACGGGTCGCGTGCGTTGGAGATTGGCTGAAACGCCCCCCGCCTTCGTCATCCTGGGGCGGAGCAAGGAGCGAAGCGACGCGGCGCAGACCCCAGGATGACGAAGGCGGGGGCCTCGGCGCACCTCGAATATCTGCGATAGGAGAGACAAAAAATGTCGAAGCTGCTCGTCAAAGCCGACAAGGGCCATGGCCGCGTCGCTCATGTGACGCCGGAAAGCGCCGGCTGGACCTATGTCGGTTTCGACCTGCATCGGCTGAAGCCGGGCGAAACGGCTTCCGGAAACACGGACGACCGCGAAATCTGCCTGGTGTTCGTGACCGGCAAGGGCAAGGTGAAAGCCGGCGGCAAGGACCTCGGCCTGCTCGGCGAACGTATGTCGCCCTTCGAGGGCAAGCCATGGTCGGTCTATGTGCCGCAGGGATCGGACTGGTTGGTGACGGCGGACACCGAACTGGAACTCGCCGTCTGTTCGGCACCGGGCCTCGGCGGCGGCCTGCCGGTCCGGGTGATCGGACCCGACGATCTCGGTCAGGAGGTGCGCGGCAAGGGCACCAACACGCGCTACGTCACCAACATCCTGCCGGAAGGCCAGCCGGCGGACTCGCTGCTGGTGGTCGAGGTGATCACGCCGGGCGGCCACACGTCGAGCTATCCGCCGCACAAGCATGACCAGGACAATCTGCCTGCCGAATCCTACCTCGAGGAAACCTATTATCATCGCCTCAACCCGCCGCAGGGCTTTGCCTTCCAGCGCGTCTACACCGACGCCGACAAGAGCGGCCATCGCGCGCTCGACGAGGCGATGGCGATCGAGGACGGCGATGTCGTGCTGGTGCCCGAGGGCTACCATCCCTGCGCTGCCTGCCATGGCTATGACCTCTATTATCTCAACGTCATGGCCGGACCGAAGCGGACGTGGAAATTCCACAATGCGCCCGAGCACGAATGGTTGATGAAGGCCTGACCGTTCCGGGTTTTCGGCCGAAGCCACTGGTCCAGCTCGGAAAAATCGTCGGCTAAGGACCGACAGGGGTCGATTTGCCATCGAAAACCCTTCAAAGCTTCGTCAATCCGTCATGGAAATCGCCTATGGCAGCGAGACTGACGAGGATTTTTCATGCGTTATGCCATTTATTTCACCCCCCGGCAGGACGAACCGCTGGCGCGGATCGCCGCCAACTGGCTAGGCCGCGACCCGTTCGGCGCCGCGACGAAGCCGGTCGAGGCGGTGGCCGATTTGTCGGCGGCGGAAGTTGCCTTCCACACCGCTTCGGCGCGCCGCTACGGCTTCCACGCGACGCTGAAGGCGCCCTTCCGCCTGGCGGCCAACGAGACCGAGGCCTCGCTGCGCGCGGCACTCGACCATTTTGCCGAAGCAACGCCGGTGGTGACGATCCCGCGTCTCGTCGTCAGCCAGATCGACAGTTTTTTCGCGCTCGTGCCGGAAGGGCCGCTGCCGCCGCTCAACCGTTTCGCCGATGACGTCGTGCGCGATTTCGACCGGTTCCGCGCGCCGCTGACCGAGGCCGAGATCGAGCGGCGCAGCCCGGATTCGCTGAAGCCGGCCGAGTTTCGCAACCTGTGCCAGTGGGGTTACCCTTATGTCTTCGAGACCTTCCGCTTCCACATGACGCTGTCCGGCCGGGCCGGGCCACAGGAAAGCCCACGTCTGCGTGCAGCAATCGACAGCCTGTTCGCGGAGGTGCTTTCGCAGCCGGTGCTGGTGGATGCGCTGACGCTGTTCGTCGAACTCGAACCGGGGGCACCGTTCATGGTGCTTTCCCATCACGCGCTTGGGCGCGGCCCGGCCAGAAAGACCGCCTGAGCCGGAACAGTTCCGACCGGAAGAACCAAGGATTGCCTGAAATGACCGCCGAGACCGTTCTTTCCAATGCCCGCATCGTGCTTGCCGACGAGATCGTCGAGGGTTCGCTGGTGCTGCGCGACGGGCTTATCGCCGGCATCGATGCGGGCACTGGCCAAACCGGCGGGAATATGGCCGGCGAGGACATGGGCGGCGATTACATCATTCCCGGGCTGGTCGAACTCCACACCGACCATCTCGAGGGCCATTACGCGCCACGGCCGAAGGTGCGCTGGAACCCGATCGCCGCCGTTCTTGCCCATGACGCGCAGGTGGCGACCGCCGGCATCACCACCGTGCTCGACGCCCTGCGCGTCGGCATGGACGAGGATGCCGATCTCACCTCCGCCGACATCCGCAAGCTGGCCGATGCCATCGAGGACAGTGTCCAGCAGGATCGGTTGCGGGCCGACCACTTCATCCACCTGCGCTGCGAGGTTTCGGCGCCGGACTGCCTCAAGGCTTTCGCCAATTTCGACGGCGACGAGCGGGTCAAGCTGGCATCGCTGATGGACCATGCCCCAGGACAGCGCCAGTTCGTCAATCTGGAAACCTATGCCTATTATTACCAGCGCAAGCTGAAGCTGACGGATCGCGACTTCCAGAAATTCTGCGAGAAGCGGATGAGCGAGTCGGCGCTCAATTCGAGGCCGAACCGGGTGCATATCGCCGCCGCCTGCCAGGAGCGCGGGATCGTGCTGGCCAGCCATGACGATGCAACCATCGGCCATGTCGGCGAGGCGATCGAACAGGGCGTGCGCGTCGCCGAGTTCCCGACCACGCAAGAAGCCGCGCGCGCTTCGAAAGAGGCCGGGCTCGGCGTGCTGATGGGCGCACCCAACGTCATGCGCGGCGCCTCGCATTCGGGCAATGTCTCGGCCCGCACGCTGGCGAGCGACGGCCTGCTCGACATCTTGTCGTCAGACTATATTCCCTTCAGCCTGATCCAGTCCGCCTTCTTCCTCGGCGACGTGGTCGAAGGCATCTCGCTGCCGCAGGCGGTCGCCATGGTTTCGAAGAACCCGGCCGAAGCGGTTGGCCTCAATGACCGCGGCATCATCGAGCAGGGCCGGCGCGCCGACCTGGTGCGCGTGCGCGTCGACGACCATGTTCCGGTGGTGCGCACCGTCTGGCGGCAGGGACTGCGGGTTGCATGATGGTGTCGGCCTTGATCGAGCGTGAACTGTTCGCCGAAACGTTTCCGATCCGCCATGGCGTTTTCGTCGCTATCGTCGGCCCAAGCGGCGCCGGCAAGGACACGGTGATCGGCTACGCCCGCGCGCTGTTCACCGATGAGACCCGGCTGGAGTTCGTCCGCCGCGTCATCACCAGGCCGTGCGATGCGGCGAGCGAGGATCACGACACGCTGGCCGACGCCGCCTTCGTCGAGGCCGAGGGCGACGGCGCCTTCGCCATCTCCTGGGAGGCGCATGGCCTGCGCTATGGCCTGCCCGCCGATGTGGACTGGTCGGTGGCCAACGGCCGTGTCGCGGTGGCCAACGTGTCGCGCGCGGTCATTCCGGTGTTGCGCGAACGCTACGCCAACCTGGCCATAGTCGAGATCACCGCCTCGCCGGATGTGCTGGCCGAGCGGCTGGCGATGCGCGGCCGCGAGTCGCGCGGCGAAGTGCTGGCGCGGCTGGCACGCAGCGCCAATGTCACACTGTCCGGTCCTGGCGTCACCTCGATCGACAACAGCGGCCCGCGCGAAGTGGCCGGCGAACGCTTCGCCGAGCTGTTGCGCAAGGCCATGGCCTTTTCCGACATGTCGGGCCTGATCTAGTTTTCATCGCTTCCAACATTGCTGACGGCCGTGCAGACCTTCCTATAGGCTCATGAGCGGTTGACTGGACGTATCAGTACGATGCAGTATGGTACCGTTACCATGTATCGGGCTGAAGCGCTCATGGACAGGTCTTAAATATTATAATAGCATACCATTATATTTGCGGAGGAGTGCTGCGCCCCGATTTTGCAAGGGGATGTCAGCGAGCAAAAATTTACGTCGTCGCGCGGCCTGCGCCCCGCGCGAGCGATGCCGACACGAGGCGCTCAAAAAATGCATGGGAGGAAAACATGCGGACTTTCCTGGGAGGGGCCGGCGCCTTGCTGGCCGGCTTTGTGCTGGCGCTTTTGGCGCTGCCGTCGATCGCTTCGGCGCAGTCGGTCGAGGATATCATCTCGCGCGGCAAGCTGGTCGTCGCCATCGACACCACGACGCCGCCCTACGGCTTTCTCGACGCCAATCTGAAGCCGACCGGCTTCGACATCGAGGTCGCCAACAAGATGGGCGAAGCGCTCGGCGTGCCCGTCGAATTCGTCACCGTCACCTCGCCCGGCCGCATCCCGGCGCTGCTGACCAAGCAGGTCGACGCGGTGATATCGATCTTCTCGATCACCCCGGCACGGGCCATCCAGATCGACTATTCGATCCCCTATGCCGGACAGTCGGCGGTGGTGATCGCGCCGAAGAGCACCAGCATCCAGGGCGTCGCCGACCTGGTCGGCAAGAAGGTCGGCCTGACGCGCGGCACCGGCGAGGACGGGCTGCTGACCAAGGCCGCCGAGACCAATCCGGGCATCGAGATCCTGCGCTTCGACGACTATTCCTCGCTGCTGCAGGCGATGGTATCGGGCCAGATCGACGCCATGGGCGGCGGCGACTATGGCGAGATCTATCTGAAGAAGGCGCAGAACGGCGACGCGTTCGAACAGAAATACGTGCTGAAGACCTTCTACTTCGGCATCGGCGTCGCCAAGGGCAACGACAATCTGCGGCAGTGGATCAACACCTGGCTGTTCGCCATGAAGACCGACGGCACGCTGGATGCGCTGTCGATGAAGTACCGCAACCAGCCGCTGCCGGTGCTGCCGGTTTTCTGATCGCACTTCCATGAAGCCGCGGGGCCTTTCTGGGCCCCGCTTTTCGTGACGGGATGCCCATGCAAACCGCCCTGCAATTCGGCCCGATCCTTGTCCATCTCGACCTCTTGCTGCGCGGCCTGGAGAAGACCATCCAGCTGGCGGCGCTGTCGATCCTGTTCGGCACCGCCATCGGTATCCTCGGCGCCGTCGGCCGCAGCTTCGGGCCGCGCTTTCTGTCTTGGACGATCGCCGCCTATCTCGAACTGATCCGCAACACGCCGCTCCTGATCCAGCTCTATTTCGTGTTCTTCTCGCTGCCGCTGTTCGGCTTCAAGCTGTCGAGCAACATGGCGGCCGTCGTCGCGCTGTCGATCCACCTCGGCGCCTATGCGACCGAGATCCTGCGCGCCGGCATCGAAGCCATCCCGGAGGGACAGATCGAGGCGGCAAAATCGCTTGGCCTCGGCCGCTACCGCATCATCCGCCATGTCGTGCTGGTGCCTGCGGCGCGCGCGGTCTACCCGTCGCTGTCGGCGCAGTTCATCCTGCAGATCATGGGCACCTCGATCGTCGGCGCGATCGCGGCGGAAGAGCTGACGGCGGTCGCCAACAATCTGGTCATGCAGACCTTCAGGAGCTTCGAGGTCTACATCGTCATCGCCATCATCTATTTCGTGCTGGTGCAGGCCGCCAGCCTGCTCTTCGCCGGCATCGGCAAACTCATGTTCCGCTGGAAGGCCTGAGCGATGAGCCTGCGCGACTTCGGCCCCAACGAACTGATGTTCCTGCTGCTCGCGACACGCTGGACGATCCTGCTGGCGCTGATTGCCTTTGCCGGCGGCGGCATGATCGGCCTCATCGTGGCCGCGATCCGGGTGGCGCCGGCCCGGCAATTGCGTTGGCTGGCCACCGGCTACATCCAGTTCTTCATGGGCACGCCGATCCTGATCCAGCTGTTCATGGCCTATTACGGGTCTTCGTTCCTCGGCTATCGACCGGACCCGTGGGTGGCGGCCGCCGTGACGTTCTCGCTCAATGGCGGCGCCTTCTTCGGCGAGATCTTCCGCGGCGCCATCGAGGCGATCCCCAAGGGGCAATGGGAAGCGGCCACCGCGCTCGGCTTCCGTTTCGTCAGGACGCTGCGGCTGGTGATCATTCCGCAAGCGGTGCGGCTGATGCTGCCGCCGACCGTCGGCTTCATGGTGCAGATCGTCAAGACGACATCGATCGCGTCGCTGATCGGGCTGACCGAGCTTGCCCGCGCCGCCACGCAGGTCAACACCGTGACTTTCCAGCCGGTGATGGTGTTCGGCACGGTGTCGATCATCTACTTCGCGCTGTGCTGGCCGCTGTCGCTCTATGCCGGCTATCTCGAGCGTCGTTTCGCTACCGGAATGGTCCGGAAGGTAGAGACGCCGCTGGTCATGTCGGCCGTTTAACCGGTCAGCCCTTGAACGCCGGCAAGGCCAGGCCCTTGACGCCGACATCGAGCGCGAACAGTCCGCCCGGATTCTTCTGGCCGACGAAATGACCGGCCGGGCGCCTGAGCACCGCCGAAGTGACATAGAGGATGTCGAGATCCTTGCCGCCGAATTCGCAGCAGGTCGGCAGGTCGGTCGGCAGCAGCACGGTCTGCATCAGGCGGCCGTCCGGGTCGTAGCGGCAGACCTTGCCGGTAACCGGGATGGTGACCCAGTAGCAGCCCTCGGCGTCGACCGTCGCGCCATCGGCGACGCCGCCGGTCACCGTCATGTCAATGAAGGTGCGGCGGTTTTCGATGTCGCCGGTGGCCGGGTCGAAATCATAGGCCCAGACCGCGCCGGCGTGGCTGTCGGAGAAATACATGGTTTTCGAATCCGGGCTCCAGGCCAGCCCGTTGGAGCAACCGATGCCGTCGATCATCTTGTGGACGGAAAGGTTGGGATCGAGCCTATAGAGCGCGCCGATGAATTCGATCGGCTTGCCCGGCACCTCGAACATGGTGCCCGACCAGAAGCGGCCCTGGCGGTCCGGCTTGCCGTCGTTGAAGCGGGTCTTCGGCATATGCGCTTCCGGATCGACGATCGCCTCGAATTTGCCGGTGACGGGATCGAAGAAATGGAAGCCGTCGGTCATGGTCAGCACCAGGCCGCCCTTCTCGCGCAGGCCGAGGCAACCGAGATATTCCGGTGTCTCGAAGACCTCGTCCTTGCCGGTCGCCGGATCGTAGCGATGGATCAGCTTCTTCCAGATGTCGATCCACCAGAGAACACCGGCCTTGGGATCCCAGAGCGTGCCTTCGCCCAGTTCGGCGCCGGCATCGACGACACAGATGATTTCGACCATGGTCAGCCCTCTTTTCCGCGCAGCTTGTCGCCGAGGCCGGCGAAGGTTTCGCTGCCGATCGACACGGTGAGCAGGATCACCGCGCCATAGACGATGAGCAGCGCGCCACTCGACAGGTTCAGCGCCGGCAAAAGACCGGTGAGGATGGTCAGCACCATGGCGCCGGCGACGGTGCCGAGATAATGGCCGCTGCCGCCGAGGATCGAGGCGCCGCCGATGGCGACCGCGGCGATCGAGGTGAACAGATAGGCGTCGCCCATGCCGAGATAGGCCTGGCCGGAATAGCCGGTCAAAAGCATGCCGGCGAAGGCTGCCGTGAGGCCGGAGATGACATAGGTCAGGATGGTGGTGCGCGCCGTCGGCACGCCGGAGAATTCGGCCACCGTGGCGCTGGTGCCGAGCGCATAGAGATGGCGGCCAAAGGCGGCCTTGGAGAGCAGCAGCGTCGCCACCAGCGTCAGCCCGAGCCAGATCAGCGCGATGACCGGGAAGCCGCCGAGGCGGCCGACCGACAGGAACTGGATCAAGGCCGGCGCCGAAGGGGTGGGCGAGCCGCCGGTCAGCACAAGGATCAGGCCTTGCAGGATGACGTTGGTGGCCAAGGTCATGATGATCGGCGGCACGCCGAACTGAGCGACGCCGACGCCGTTGATCAGCCCGATGAAGGCGCCGCCGGCGAGCAGCAGCGGCATCACCCAGACCAGCGGCAGGTCCTGGCCGCCGCACAACAGCGCCATGACGATGGCGGCCGAATTCAGCACCCACGGCACCGACAGGTCAATGCCGCCGCCGATGATGACGAAGGTCTGGCCGAACGCGACGATGCCGACGAAGGCCGCCAGCACCACGGTCGAGCGCATATTGGAAACCGACAGGAATCCCGGCGAAAACAGCGCCGTGACCAGGAGCAGCACGACCATGCCGGCATAGGCAAGCACGATGAGGCGGTTGCGGGCGAGGAAGGCGCTCATTGGACACGGTTCCTTGCGGCCTTCTCGGCGACGGAACTGGCCAGCACCGAGAGCAGCAGGATGACGCCGGAAACGACCGGCTGCCAGTAGCTCGACACATGCAGGACGAAGACGAGATTGCCGATCAGCGTCAGCACGAAGGCGCCGATCAGCGTGCCGGCGAGATGGCCACGGCCGCCGAACAGGCTGACGCCGCCGATGACCGCCGCCGCCACCGAAGGCAGGATATAGTCCTTGCCGATGGTCGGCGAACCGGCACCGGTCTGCGTCACCAGAAACAGCGCCGCGCCGGCCGCGAACAGGCCTGAGAGACCATAGGTGACGAGGTTGACGCGGGTGATCGAAACACCCGACAGGAAGGCCGATTTTTCGTTGGAGCCGGTCGCCTGGATGGCTATGCCGACACGCGTCGCGCGGAACCACCACCAGAACACGAGCAACGCCAGCAGCATCCAGACCGGACTGTTCAGGCTGAACATCTGTGCCGAGGCGAAGCCGACCCACCAGGAAGGAACGCTGCCGCCATCGGTCGGCAGGATGATCATGGCGACGCCGTTGAGGATCGACCAGGTGGCGAGGGTGACGAGGAAGGGCTGCAGTTTGAGCACCGAGATCAGCAGACCGTTGAGCGCGCCGACCGCGAAGCCGAGCGCCAGGATGATCAACGCCCAAAGTGCGGTGGTCGACGGATCGTCGGTGAAGCGCGTTGCGGCGATCACCGTGCCGAGGCTGATCATGCCGCCGATCGACAGGTCGATGCCGCCACGTACCAGCACGATGGTCTGGCCGGTCGCCGCCAGCACCAGCGTCATCGCCGCCGCCGTGTCGAGGTTGATCTCATCCAGCGTGAAGACACCGGACTGCAGGCTGCCATAGACCGCAACGATCAACGCCAGCATCAGGCAGGCGACCAGGAACGGCGCGCGGTCGAGTGCGCGGCCGCGCCAGTCGATGGCTGGTGTGCCTGATTTCATCTTGGCCGGCATCTGCGCCATTTCAACAGCTTGCTCCACGGACATGCCTCAAGCCGCCTCGCTTTCAAGCATGGCGGCGCGCAAGATGCCCGCCTCCGAGATACGGTCGCCTTCGAGCGTCGCGGCGATGCGGCCATTGCGCATGACCAGCACGCGGTCGGCGACATGGACGAGTTCCGGCATATCGCTGGAATGGAACAGGATCGCGTAGCCTTTGGCGGCGAGGTCGCGCATCAGCTGAAAAATCTCGCCCTTGGTGCCGACATCGACACCGCGCGTCGGATCGTAGAGCAACAGCACGCGCGCCTCGGTCAACAGCATCTTGCCGAAGATCACCTTCTGCTGGTTGCCGCCCGACAGCGTGCCGGCGAGCTGTTCCGGCGTCCCGGCCTTGATGCGCAGGAAATCGACCATCTCCTTGACCAGCGCCGCCTCCTTTTGCCGGCTCAGCAAGCCGTGTTCGGTGAAGCGCTTGATGACCGACAAAGTCAGGTTCTCGCGAACGCTTTTGGTCAGGAGCAGGCCCTGCCCGCGCCGGTCTTCCGGCACCAGGGCTATGCCATCCTTGCCGATCAGCGCCTGGCGCGGATTGCCGATCGAAACCGGCTTGCCCCAAAGTTCGATCGCGCCGCTGGCCCTGGTGGCGCCGAACAGCGCCTGGAACAGTTCGCGCTGGCCGTGGCCCTGCAGGCCGCCTACGCCGAGCACCTCGCCTTCGCGCAGCGCGAAGTCGACGCCGGAGAGCCGGCTGCCGCTGGAAAACCCATTGACCCTGAGTGCGACGCGATCGGTCGCCGTGGCTACTCGCTCGGGATAGAGCCGGTCGAGGTGCCGGCCGATCATCTGGGTGACGATCTCGTTGTCGGAGACGGCATTGGCCTCATGCGCGGCGACCGTACTGCCATTGCGGAAGATGGTCAGCCGGTCGGCGATGGCACGCACTTCCGCCATGCGGTGCGAGATGAAGATGACCAGCCGCCCTTCAGCCGCCAATTGCCGGGTAAGCTTGAGCAGCCATTCGGCTTCGCGCGCGGGCAGTGCCGAGGTCGCTTCGTCGAGGATCAGGATGCGCGGATCCTTGGCCAGGCCCTTGGCGATCTCGACGACCTGCCGTTCGGCCAATGTCAGCCGCCGCAATTCCCGATCGGGGCGCAGTGGCGGGAAATTGTACTTTTCGAGCAGCGCCAGCGTCTTGCGGCGCATCTCCGCGCGGTTGACGGTGCGCAGCAACGTTCGCGGTTCGTGGCGGAACCAGATGTTCTGCTCGACGCTGAGATCGGGGATCAGCGACAGTTCCTGGAAGACGGCGGCGATGCCGCGCGCCTGGGCCGCATCCGGATTGGCCGGGCGATAATCCTGCCCGTCGACCAGGATCGAGCCGCCATCGTGACGCACGGCCCCCGACAGGATCTGGATGAAGGTGCTCTTGCCGGCGCCATTCTCGCCGAGCAGCGCATGCACCTCGCCGGCGCGGGCACTGAATGTCGCCTCGCTCAGTGCGACGATGCCGCCATAGCGTTTGGACAGGCCTTTGACGGTGACAAGGTCCATGAATGCGCTTTCGAAAAGCTCTCCCGACATCTTGCGATGCCGGGAGACAGGGTCGTGGTTCCCGATGTTACTTGCTGCCGGCGGCTTCCGCTGCCGTGATCTCGACCCAGTCGGGCGTGATCGGCAGCGTCAGGCCGGGCGCCTGGTCGGGGAAGGCATTTTCGCCGACCGCGATCTTGATCATCTTGGTGCCCGGATAGAGCTTGGACTCGAAGGGATCGGTGGTGACGAAGTCACCCTTGACCGAAACGGAACGCTCGGCGGGCTTCTTGCCGGTGTCGAGGATGTCGACCGCCAGCTTGATCGCTTCGGAAGAGAGATAAGCGGGGTTGGAGCCGAGGATGCACTTGGCGCCTTGCGTCTGCGCGCAGGTGACGGCCGCGACATTGTAGGAGAAGCCGACGACCGGCACGATCGGCCGCCCGGCGTCCTTGAGCGCCTGGATGGCGCCCGAGCCATAGCCTTGCGTCATGATGCCGTCGATCTGCGGATTGGCGGCAAGCAGAGCCGCGACACCGGATTGTTCCGGACCGAGCGCGTAGTTGCCATTGTAGTAGCCGACGACCTTGATGTCGGGATATTTGGCCAGCACCTTCTCATAGCCTTGCTGAAGCTGCGCCGAGATCGGCGCGCCGGCAAGGCCACGGTCGAGGATGATGTTGCCCTTGCCGCCAAGCTGCGTGGCCATCCACTCGGCCATCACCGAAGGGATGCGGTCCCAGTCGGAGGCGACGGCGAACGCACAGGGCTCGGTCACCACCTGGTCGAAAGAGATGACGACGATGCCGGCATCACAGGCCTTCTTGATGGTCGGGTTGAGCGCCGAATCCGAACCGGCATCGACGAGGATGGCGTCCGGCTTCTGGCGGATGATGTTGTTCAGCGAGTTGATCTGCGCCTGGACGGTGTTCTCGACATTCTCGATCTTGAGGTCGACGCGGCCTTTCAGCGGCCCCTTGTTCACCGACACCGTGGCGACACGCTCCATCTGCTGGCGCCAGTCATTGCCGACGAAATTGTTCGAGAGATAGATGGTGTAGGGCTTCTTGTCCTCGGCATGGCTCGGCGCTGTGCCCACCGCGATTGCGGACATGGCAAGAGCTGCCAATCCACCGCAAACTGTCTTCAGTTTCATGGTCTCTCCTCCTTGGTGTTTCCTGCATCAGCCGGTGACGGACTTCGCCATCTTTGTGGGTGCTGCACGCAAATTGATACCGGTACCAATGCGCCTTGTCAATTTAAGCCAAGGCGCATCGGGGCGGCCCTCGCCGCGATTTGCGGACGTCGCTCATTTCGAGCCGGCGGCCTCGGCAGGGGTAATCTCAACCCAGTCCGGGCTGGCCGGAAGAAACAGACCGGGAGCCATGTCCGGAAAGGCATTCGTGCCGACCTCTATCTTCTGCATGGCCGCATCGGGATAAAGTTCCGACGGAACCGGATCGGTGGTGAGGAAGGCATTGCGCAGCAGGATCTTCTTCTGCGCCGGCTTCTTGCCGTCGAGTATCTCGACTGCAAGCTTCAAGGCCTCGGCCGACAGATAGGCGGGGTTGGGTGCAAGGATGCACTGGGCGCCTTTCGTCTGGGCACAGGTCGTCGTCGTCAGGTTGAAGGGGCTGCCGGTGATGGGGACGATCGGACGACCGGCATCCTGCAGCGCCTTGATTGCTCCGGCGCCGTAACCCTGAACGAAGATCGCGTCGACTTGCGGGTGGGCCGCCAGCAGGCTGGCGACGCCGGCTTGTTCCGGCCCGAGCGCATAGTCGCCATTGAAATAGCCGACCACCTCGATGCCGGGAGATTTCTTGATGACTTCCTCGAACCCACCCTGCAGCTGGGCGGAGATCGGAGCGCCGGCAAGTCCGCGGTCGACCAGGATCTTGCCCTTGCCGCCGAGCTTCTTGACCAGCCACTCGGCCTCCACGCGCGGCGCCCGGCCCCAGTCGGACTCCATCGTATAAGCGCATGGCGCGCTGACGATCTGATCGAAGGCGATGACCACGATGCCTGCCTTGCAGGCCTTCTCGATCGTTGGGTTAAGCGCCTCACCGGAGCCCGCATCGATCACGATGGCGTCGGGCTTGTTGCGGATGATGTTGTTGAGGGAATTGATCTGTGCCTGGACCGTGGTCTCGACCACCTCGACCTTGAGGTCGACCCGGCCGGCAAGCGGCGGTTTCTTCACCGCGACGTCGGCGCTGCGCAGCATCTGCTGGCGCCAATCATTGCCGACGAAATTGTTCGAGAGATAAATGGTGTATGGCTTCTTGTCCTGTGCATTGGCCGGCACGGTGTCGACCGACAGCAACGTCGCGATCACCGCAAGGCCGGCGAAAAATACGCCCGCTTTCATGACTTTCTCCTCCCGTGTTTGTTGTCAGCCGCGCGAACGCCGCCGCCGCATCTAGCGGCTTCGAGGCACAGCCCCCTTATGGACAGACTTTGTTGTTGTGCATGCCGTTACCCCAGAACCGCCGCGCATCTTGGGTGACATGCACCAGTCGAGTGACATGTACCGGGCAAATGCTCAGCGTCGGAACTGGCTTTGCGCCCACGTGCGAGCGTGGTCCTCCGCGCAGCCTTCATCCTAGCTATGATGCTATTATAATTTTATAAGGCTGTCCATGACCGAGGCCAGGAAATATCGGCGCGCCAATGCCGCCGATCTGGTTCAAGACAGATCGTTGGGCGCGTCGTAGGTGATGCTGAAAATATCGGCTGGATGGCGGGCGACGGAGAATTCGATGCTGCGCTGGTCCGCCGACTGATAGAGCATCTCCACCGTCAGCACCGGGCTGCCGAGAGCAATGCCGAGGTCGCCGGCAACCGTCTCGTCGGCGATTTCGGCGCGCACCGTGACATGCGCCACGTCGAGCCGCAGACCGAGATGCTTCTGCACCGAACGGAAGATCAGCACGTCGGAAAAATCCTCGCGCTTCATGCGCGCGCCGATGTCGGGCGGGAAATAGGTGGTGATCTGCGCCTTCCTCTGTTCGCCGATCGACAGCACGCTGCGCAGGCAATAGCCGGCCTCGTCCTTGGCCATGCCGAAATGGCGCTGGAGCACGGGGGAGACTTCCTTGCGGTAGGACTTCACCGTCAGCTCGGCGTCCTTGGTGAAGGCCGCCATGTCGGCGAAATTCTTGAACTTCCAGCTCAGATTGACCGAGGGGCTGCGCGCCGCGACCACGGCGGGCTTGGCCGAGCGCTTCCTGATCAGGCCGTCGGCCTCTAGATCGCGCAAGGCCTGGCGAACGGTGATCAGGCTGACGCCGAAATGCTCGGCGATGGTTGCTTCCTTCGGCAATTCGCCGCCGACGGGAAAGGTGCCGTTGCCGATCGGCTCGCGCAATATGTCGGCGAGCTGGCGGTAAAGCGGGCCGTTGGCGCGGCCGAGCGTGCGCCTGGGAAGACTGTCGATGGTGGGATGATCCATGTGCCTCGTCGCGCCTGTGTCGAAGCTTTTATAATAGCTTCCTTCGCAAGAGGCTATCGCATGTCGCCCAAAAGTGGATCCGGTCTTGGGATAACGACATGCCTAAACCAAAAATCAAGGCCGGCGATCACCAACCGCTCAGACGAAGAGCCGAAGTGGGTTTTCGATCGCCGATTTCAGGGCCGAAAGCCATGCGGACGCGATCACCTCATCGACGTTGTTCGCATCGGCCGTCAGCAGGCATTCGGCCTGGCCGCCTGCGCTGTTGAGCGAGACCGTCAGGCGCATGGCGCGGCCGGGCAGGAGCGGCATCATCACCGGCCTGATGTCGCTGGCCGGCAGCAGCCGCAGCGACAGCATCGCCGGTTTGTCAGCGTCGTCATGATTGTCGGCCAACGCCGCCAGCCGCAAGGCGCGAAGCGATGTCAGTGACATTTCCGGGCTTGCCGCGAACACGGCTTGTCGGCTCGTCAGTTCCAACGCCACGGCCACGTCGGCGCCTTTGACGATTTCAGGAGCCTCCGCGAATGCACGACCGGCAGCGCGCAGCAGCAGGTCGTCGATATCGAATACAGTTCCTGAATTCGCCAGCGCGGCTAGCAGGTCTCTCAAGCCCTCCAGTGCGATCGAGGTAGCAAAGGCGGCGATGCGGGACGCGCCAATGGAGGGCGCTGCCGCCGGGGCCACGACATCGGGGAAATTGACGGGCACGGCAAGCGGGACGAAACCGATGACATCGGCGGCCAGGATGCGGCCGCCCGGGCCGCTGCCGCGAAGCGTTTCGAGCGGCAGCGCGCGCTCGCGCGCCAGGCGGCGGGCGTAGGGGGAGACAGCCAGCCGCGGGGCCTGCGCCGCCGCCATGTTCATTTCAGATACTCGGCATTGACGCAGTTGGTCAGCCTGCCCTCGGCGAGATAGGCGTGCACGACCTCGATCGATTTCAGCCTGAGGTCGCGCATCGATGCCGGGCTGTAGAAGGCGGCGTGCGGAGTGACGATCAGCCGATTGGCGATCCACGGCTCGCGTCGCCGCCATGCCGCCAGCAGCGGATGGTCGAGGTCTCCAGGCTCGTTCGGCAACACGTCGAGCCCGGCGCCGGCAATGGTGCCCTTGCGCATCGCGGCTTCGAGCGCGTCGAGGTCGACGATCGGGCCGCGCGCGGTGTTGACCAGCACAAGGCCGGGCCTGGCGGCGGCGAAAGCGGCCGCGCCGAGCAGCTTGCGGGTTTCCTCGCTCAGCGGCGCGTGGACGCTGACGACATCCGACCGTCCCAACAATTCACCAAGCGAATGAACGCGTTCATAGCCGGTCGACAGGTCGACGCCGGAGAGCAGATGCGGATCGTAAAACACCACCTTCATGTCGAAGGCGGCGGCGCGGCGTGCGGTCGCCAATCCGATGCGGCCGAGCCCGACAATGCCGAAAGTGGCGTCCTTGTGCCGGCGCACCAGCGGCGCCCTAGAGAAATGCCAGCCTATGGCGCCATGGCCGGAAAGCTCCGCGCCATAGGCGGAGGTGCCACGCGTCAGCGCCAGCATCAGGCCGATGGCATGGTCGGCGACTTCCGTGGTGCCATAGTCCGGAACATTACAGGCCGGGATCTTGCGCGCGCCCCAGCCCGCCGTGTCGATATTGTCGAAGCCGACACCGGAGCGCACCGCTATTCTCGCCTTGGGAAAGGACGTCGGTGCGGCGGCGACATTGTGGGTGGGCGAATAGTTGATGACGGCGTCGACCGCCTCACAGACGGCCGGATCGAGCTCGGCGGCCTTGTCGTTGGTCGAGCGGGCGAGGATGAACTCGATGTCGGGATAGTGCTCGCGCTCGAGTTCGGCCTCGTCGGCGGCTTGCCAGTTGGCGCACAGGATCTTCATGCCAGTCTCTCTCAGATATTATTTCTTGATGCCGCCGATGCGGCCGCCCATCGGCACGACGGCGCCGACCGGCTGATCGATTGCGCTCAGCGTGCCGCTGACCGGCGCCTCGATCTCGACCACCGCCTTGTCGGTTTCGATCTCGGCGATCAGTTCGCCCTCGTTCACCGCGTCACCGACCGCCTTCAGCCATTTTATGACCGTGCCTTCGCTAACGGTGAGATCGCCGAACGGCATCGTGATCGGCTCGTCGTCGCCCGCGGCTGGAGCGGCAACCGCTGGTGCGGCGGGTTGCAGCTTGACCGCGGCAGGAACCGGATTGGCCGGCGCAGCACTTTTCAGGCCGACCGTGTACCAATGGTCCGGCACCGGCGGCTTGCCAGCGATGACGTCGCGCACGCCCTGGACGATGCGTGCGGCGTCGACCAGCATGGCGCGCTCCAGCACAGGCGCGAAAGGGTGCGAGGTCGGCGCGGTGTGCAGCCTGCCGGGCGGGGCGTCGAGTTCATCGAAGGCGAGCTCATTGATGGCCTGGGCGATCTCTCCGCCCAGGCCGCACATCGCCCAGGCTTCGTCGACGATGAGCAGGCGGTGGGTTTTCCTCACGCTGGCAACGATCGTGTCGATGTCGAGCGGCATGATGGTGCGCGGGTCGATCACCTCGGCCTCGATGCCTTCGGCTGCCAGCGCTTCCGCAGCCTCCAGCGCGCGCTGCACCATCTGGCCAGCGGCAACGATGGTGATGTCGGTTCCCGCCCTTGCGATCCGCGCGACGCCGAACGGCACATAATGTTCGCCCGTGGGCACCTCGCCCTTGGAGGCGAACAGCGCCTTGGGCTCGAGCATGATGACCGGATCGCCGGCCCGCAGCGCCGTCTTCATCAGCCCCTTGGCATCGGCCGGGGTCGAGGGCACGCAGACGATGAGCCCCGGCATATGGGCGAAGACCGGATGGTAGATGCCGCTGTGGTGCGGGCCGGAACTGCGCAGCGCGCCGGCGCCGACGCGCACCACCATCGGCGCGCTCATCCGGCCGCTGGTCATGTAGCGCAGCTTTGCCGCCTGCAGGAAAATCTGCCCGGCGGTCTCGAACGCGAAGTCGGCGAACATCAGGTCCGAGACGGTGCGCGCGCCGGTGGCAGAGGCGCCGACGGCGGCAGCGGTGAAGCCCTGTTCGGAGATCGGCGTGTCGACCATGCGCTCGGCGCCGAACTCCTGCCAGAGATTCTTGGTGTGGGCGAAGCTGCCGCCGCGCTCGCCGGTGCCCTCGCCGAAATAGAGGATCGCCGGGTTGGCCCGCATCTCCTCGGCAATGCCGTCGCGCACCGCTTCCAACCAGCCTTGCGTGCGCGTCTCACCGAGGGTGCGTAGCTGCAGCGCGGCTGGCGGATTGATCGGATCGGCGAAGACGTGCAGGCGCACCGATGCCGGATCGGGCTCGGGTGAATTGCGGGCGAAAGCCAGCGCCTCATCGACCACCTTCTCGATCCGCGACTCTATCGCCGCGAGCGCTTCGGCATCGGCGATACCGTAATCCTCGACCAGCTTCTTTCGGAACATGTCGATCGGATCGCGCTTGATCCAGGCATCGAGTTCCTCCTGCGTGCGGTAGGTGCCGATGACCGGATCGCCCTCGTGGTGACCGACGGTGCGGTAGGTCTTGGCCTCGATCAGCGTCGGCCCCTTGCCGGAACGGGCGCGCTCGGTGGCTTCCTTCATCGCCAGCCAGACGGCGAAGACGTCGTTGCCGTCCACCGCCACGCCGGGCATGCCATAGGACGCCGCTTTGGTGGCAATCTCGGGATTGAGTGTGATCGATTTCAGCGGCGTCGCGGTGGCGTAGAGGTTGTTCTCGCAGATGAAGACGGCCGGCGCGCGCTGCACGGCGGCGAAATTGAGCGCCTCGTGGAACCCGCCATGGTTGGCGGCGCCGTCGCCGAAGAAGGCGACGCCGATGTCGTCGCGGCCCTGCTGGCGCGCGCTCATGCCGATGCCGACGGCATGGCCGATGCCGGCGGCGACGATGCCGTTGGTGCCGAACAGGCCGACCGAGCGGTCGTAGAGATGCATGGTGCCGCCACGGCCGCCGCAGATGCCGTCGGCCTTGCCGAACAGCTCGGCCATCACCCGGCCCGGATTGGCGCCCTTGGCCAGAGCGTGGCCATGGCCGCGATGGGTCGATGTCACCCAGTCGGTCGGCCGCAGATGGGCGCAGACGCCGACGCCCGTTGCCTCCTCGCCGATATAGAGATGCAGGAAGCCAGGTGTTTCGCCCTTGCGGCAAGCGATCTGGGCGATGCTTTCGAAGCGGCGCAGCAGCACCATGCGCTCGAACAGGTCGAGCAGGACCTGCCTGTCGGGCAGGTTTGGAGCGCTCTTGAAATCGTCGCGCGCCCGCGCCGCGGAAATTGCCACCGAAGCCTCCCTGAATCCGTCTGGCGCCAAGCGGCAGAGCGCCGGCGGCGAGCTTGTTGGCCGCTCGCTTCGGCGCATCATAGATTATAATAGCATAATGTCTACTGGCTCTGAGAAGAGCAATGCGACGGCTAAATTTTGGTGATGCGCACCGTGGCGTCGGGCCGCTGGAACAGCTCCGGCCGCAGGCTGAGGCCCAGCCCAGGACCTTCGAGCGGCGCGACATGGCCATCCTTGACCTGCGGAATGTCGGCGACGATTTCGGTGTACCAGCCGGTGAAATAGGCGCGCACCGCTTCCTGGTAGTTGACGTTCGGCAAGGTCGCCGACAGCGCGCAGCTGGCGGCATAGACGATCGGCCCGGTGCAGTCGTGCAAGGTGACGGGCAATTCGCTGGCCTCCGCCATGTTGGCGATCTTGCGCGCTTCCGAAAGCCCGCCGCACCAGGCGAGGTCGATCATGATCACCGAAGCGGCGCGCTTGGCGATCAACTGCTTGAACATCTGCCGCGAGGCCAGCCGCTCGCTGGCGGCGATCGGTATCGACGTATGGCGGGCAAGCTCGGCCATGGCGTCGAGCTCGTTGTAGCGGACCGGCTCCTCCAGCCAGGCGACGTCATAAGATTTCAGCGCCTCGGCAATGCGCAGCACCGGCGGCAAGGTCCACAGGCCATGCAGCTCGACCATGATCTCCATGTCGCGACCGACGGCGTCGCGGATCTTGCCGAACGGCTCCAGCGCCTTGTCGAGGTCGGCAAGCGAGATGCGGGTGCCGTTCGATGCCTCGGCGGCGATGTCGAACGGCCAGATCTTCATGGCGCCGATGCCTTCCGACTTCAGGCTTTTGGCGAGGTCGCCGGCATTGTAGCGCCAGGCAAGCAGATCCTCATACGGGCCTTCGTTCGAATCGCCTGCCTTGAGCGACCAGTCCTCGCCGCGCTCGAACAGCGCGTTCTTCTTGGTGGCGCGGACATGCTTGTAGCCGGCGCAAGTGTTGTAGATCGGCACGCTTTGCTGGGTGCGCCCGCCGAGCAGGCGCCAGACCGGCTCGCCGAGCGCCTGGCCGTAGATGTCCCACAGTGCGATGTTGACGGCGGAATTGCCGCGCACCTCGGCGCCGGAATCGCGCGCGCCGACATAGACGCTACCGAGCGTGCGGTCATGCAGCTCGATGTCGCGGGGATCCCTGCCCAGCAGGTAGGCGGCGACATTGTCATGGACATAGGAAGCGACCGGCCCCGGTGCCCAGAAGGTCTCGCCGGTGCCGACGATGCCGGCATCGGTGTGAACGCGCAGCCAGAACAGGAACGGAAACTCCGCCAGCTGCAGCGTTTCGAGCGCGACGATCTTCATTTCTTCCTCCCGGCTGCGGCGATCACTTGGCCAACTGACAATAGCACATCGTCGTTGACAGCCATTTATGGTACCGGTATCAATCGCGTCAAGATGGCCACCGGGAGGGTGCTCGCTTGACTGCCGAAAATCAGAACGCAGCGCCGGGGAGAGCCCTGGTCACGGGTGCGGCCGGCGGCCTCGGCCGCGAGGTGGCGATCCAGCTGGCCCGGCGCGGTTGTGTCGTCGCGATCACCGACATCAACGGCGAAGGATTGGCCGAAACGGCCCGGCAAATCGGCACCGGCGCGGCAACCGAAATCATGACAAGCGATTTCACCCTGGAGGGCGCGCCGGAGGCGGCGGTGGGGAAAGTGGTCGCGCGCTGGGGTGGCATCGACATACTGGTCAACAATGCCGGCTATGGTGTGATCGAGCCGTTCCTCGACGCCAGCTACAAGGCCTGGACGCGCACGCTGGCGCTCAACGTCACTGCCCTTGCCATGGCCTGCAAGGCGGCGGGACGGGTGATGCGCGAGCAGCGCTCCGGGCGCATCGTCAACATCACCTCGCCCGGTTCGCGCATGGCGCTGCCCGATTATACCGCCTACACCGCGAGCAAGGCCGGGGTCGATTCCATCACCCGCGCCGCGGCCGTGGCACTGGCGCCCTATGGCGTGCTGGTCAACAGCCTGGCGCCCGGCATGATGGACACCGAAATGCAGCGTTCCACCGAGGCCGATCTTGCCCGCGCCAATGGCCGCAACGATTTGCAGGCCTTCCTCGACGAGCGCACGCGCCGCATTCCGCTCGGCCGCCGCGCCGAGATTTCCGAGGTTGCCGAGGCGGTCGTGTGGCTCTGCCTCGATTCGCCCAAATACATGACAGCCGAGCGGCTCAACATGTCGGGCGGGCTCGACAAGGACTGATCCAATGCTGCGAAACTCCCCTCCCGGCAGCGCCGATATCGGCGCGCTCGAACGCAAGGCAAAGCTGCTGCGCCGCCATATGCTGACCATGGCGCGCGGTCAGGGCCAAGGCTATATCGGCCAGGGCCTCGGCATCGCCGACGCGCTGGCGGCGCTCTATTTCCACGAGCTGCGCCACGATCCGCACAATCTCGACTGGCCCGATCGCGATCGTTTCCTGCTCTCGACAGGGCATTATTCGATCGCGCTGTGGGCGGCTTTTGCCGAGGCCGGCATCCTTCCGGTCGAGGAACTCGCCACCTACGGCGCCGACAACAGCCGGCTGGAGATGTCGACGCTCGACACCACGCCCGGCGTCGAGATGATCGGCGGCTCGCTCGGCCATGGTCTGGGACAGGGCGTCGGCCAGGCGCTGGGCTTGCGCGTCGACAAATCCGATGCGCGCGTCTTCGTCGAACTGTCGGATGGCGAAATGCAGGAAGGCTCGACCTGGGAAGCGGCGATGTCGGCCAGCCATTTCAAGCTCGACGGGCTGGTGGCGCTGATCGACTGCAACGGCATCCAGGCCGACGGGCCCGTGGTGCTCGATATGGAGCCGGTGGCCGACAAATGGCGCGCCTTCGGCTGGCAAACGTTGGAGATCGACGGCAACGACATGAGAGCGATAATCGGCGCGCTGGCCGATGCACGTCAGCGTAATAGCAAGCCGAAGGCGATCGTGCTGCGCACGCTGCCCGGCAAGGGCGTGCCGCGCATCGAGACCTCCGAGAAATCGCACTTCTTCCGCATCGACGTGGCGCAATGGGACGGCATCATCGCGGAGTTCGACAAGAGCACGGGAGCAGCCCAATGAGCGGCGCGGCGATGGAGGCCGGGCGCACGCTGGCCATGGGCCTGGACGAAGCGGCTGGCGGCGGCCGGCAAAGTGTCGAGGCACCCTTCGGCCGGGCGCTGGCCAGGCTTGGCCAGAGCCGGCCCGAAATTGTCGGGCTGACCGCCGACCTCGGCAAATACACCGACATATTGCCGTTCCGCGACGCCTTCCCGGACCGCTTCTTCAATGTCGGCATGGCCGAGCAGAACCTGGTCGCCGTCGCCGCAGGCCTGGCGCGCACCGGCAAGGTGCCGTTCGCCACCACCTATGGCGTGTTCGCGACGCGGCGCGCCTATGATTTCGTCGCCATCGCGCTCGCCCACTCCAACCTCGACGTCAAGATCATCGCCGGCCTGCCGGGGCTGACTACCGGCTATGGCGGCACCCATCAGGCTATCGAGGATTTGGCGCTGATGCGCATGATCCCGGGTCTCACCATCATCGACCCTTGCGACGCGACCGAGATCGAGGCGGCGACGGCGGCGATCGCCGAGCATAAGGGGCCGGTCTACATGCGGCTGCTGCGCGGCAGCGTGCCTGTCGTGTTCGAACCCGGCTATCGTTTCGAGATCGGCAAGGCGCGGCGCCTGCGCGAAGGGTCCGACGTCGGCATCATCTCGACCGGCTTCATGACCGAACGGGCGCTGGACGCAGCCGATGCCCTGCAAGGACAAGGCATCTCCACCGGCGTGCTGCACGTGCCGACGATCAAACCGTTCGACGCCGGGGCGGTTGCCGAATTTGCCGGCTCAGTTGGTCGTATCGTCACCGCGGAAAACCATGTCGTGGTCGGCGGGCTGGCAAGCCTTGTCGTCGAGACCCTGTTCGATGCCGGCATTGCGAAAAGGGTTACGCGCATCGGCCTGCCCGACCGCTATATCGAATGCGGCGCCGTGCCGACCTTGCAGGCGAAGTATGGCCTGACCACCGAGGCCATCATCGCGACAATCACTGCGCTACCATGATCCCGAAAAGTGGGAGCCGGTTTTAGGATAAGATCATGGTCAAAACAAAAGATAGCTAGAGTTTCGCGATGAAAATCACCGAGATCGAGACCTTCGCGGTCGGCGCCGGCTGGAAAAACTGGCTTTTCGTCAAAGTCCATACCGACAAGGGCGTCCACGGGATCGGCGAAGGCACGCTGAACGGTTTCATCAAGACCACAGAAGCCGGCGTGCACGAGCTAAAGCATCTCGCAATTGGCCAGGATCCGCGCCGCATCAACGCGCTGGCCAAGCGCATGCTGGACAGTGTCTCGCTTGACGGCGGCCATATCCACCGGACGGTGATCGCGGCGATCGAGGTCGCCTGCTGGGACATTCTGGGCAAGAGCCTCGGCGTGCCGATCCATCAACTGCTTGGCGGGCAGGTGCGTGACAGCGTGCTTGGATACGCCAATGGCTGGTACCGGACCGAGCGCTCGCCCGAAGCCTTTCTCGAAGCTGCGAAGGCGGTGCTGGCGAAAGGCTTCAAGGCGTTCAAGCTCGATCCGTTCGGCACCGCGCAAGGTTTTATTTCGCGAGGCGAATTGGATCTCTCCTACGCGATCTGCCGGACACTGCGCGACAAGCTGCCCAAGGACACGCTGATCCTGATCGACGTCCATGCGCGCTTCACCGAGATCGCCGCGCTTCAGGCGGCGCAGAGGTTCGCCGATCTCGACATCTACTGGTGGGAGGAGCCGACCTCGCGCGACCGGCAGGAGACGGTGCACGAAGTGGCGCATCGCTCGCCGATCCCGGTGGCGACCGGCGAGATGTACGACACGGTCGGGCAGTTCTACGCGCTGGCCGCCGGCGGCGGCGTCAACATCTTCCAGCCCGAGCCGATGTCGCTCGGCGGCATCGGGCCGTCGATGCAGGTTGCCAATTTGGCGCTCGCCCATGGCAGCCATATCGCCCCGCACCAGAGCGGCGGCCCGGTGGCGACAGCGGTGTGCCTGCAGCTTGCGGCGGCGGTGCCGAACTTCCTCATCCAGGAACATTTCGATGCCTTCAACGATCCTTGGACGCGCGACCTCGTGACCTGGCACCCGACCGTCAATCCCGACAATGGCCATCTGTCGCTGCCGGACGCGCCAGGGCTCGGCATCGATCTCAATCTCAGGGCGATCAAGGATCATCCCTACGATCCCAACGCCTATCTCAACGTCCATGCCGGAGGCTGGGAGAAACGGCTTGGGCGGCGGGAAGAGAAGCCCTGATCAAGCACTCTCGCGGTCGACGATCTCGAAGCCGAGGCTGGTGATGGTCGGCACCTTGGTGTCGCCGCCGAGCCTTGCCAGCAATTGCCGCACGGCGCGCCGGCCCATCTCGTAGCGATTGACCTTGACCGTGGTCAGCGGCGGATAGAGTTGGGCCGCCAGATCCATGTCGCCGTAGCCGGCAATCGCGATCTTGCCCGGCACCGCCCAGCGTCGCCGGTGGCATTCCTGCACGGCGCCGACCGCCAGCGTGTCGCTGGAAAAGAAGATGGCGTCGATATCCCTGTGGCGGGAGGTCAATGTGATCAAGGCCTCGGCACCGCCCTGCGCGGTGATCGGCACCTCGACCTCCATGTCGGCATGGTTCTTGAAACCAAGCTCGGTGAGTGCCGCATGGTAGCCGGTGCGGCGCTGCTGCAGGCGGTCATTGCCGTGGATCGGCGTCGAGACGAAGCCGATGCGCTTGTAGCCCTTGGCGGCCAAATGCATGGTCATGGCGTAGGCGGTCTCGAAATTGGAGACGCCGACCACCATGTCGATCGGCTTGCGGCCCTTGATCTCGGAGATTTCGACCACCGGGGCGCCGCTGGTCTTCAGCAATGCGCGGGCAGCCTCGCTCTGCACGAAACTTTGTAGGATCATGCCGACCGGGCGCCAGCCAAGCAGATTGCGGATCGATTTCTCCTCGGCTTCCTGCGTGAACTCGCCCTGGACCAGGAGCATAGAATAGCCGCTCTCGTGGCATTCGTCGGACATGCCTTGCACCTGTTCGGCGATACCCGAATTGATCAGCGGCGGCACCACGGTGCCGATCATGCGGCCATTGCCGCGCATGCTGGAGGCCAGCCGGTTGGGCACGAAACCGGCCTCCTCGATGGCCTCGAGAACCTTGGCGCGCGTCTCCGGCGAGACCATGTCGGGATTGGACAGCGCGCGCGATACCGTCATCGGTGCCACGCCGACGCGCTTGGCGATCTCGCGGACGCCGAGGCGCTGCGGCTTCTTTTCGCCCGCCGGCGGTCTATCGGTCATCACCGTGCTCCAAGAGGGCGCGACCCGGCAAGACAATGTCCCAACGGTGGCGCGGCATCGGCCCATTCATAGCGGTTGCGGCGGCTGCTTTCCAGCGACGGGCAGCGCTATCCCCGCGATCCAAAACTTCGACGTTGACAAGTTATAATATTATAATCTTAATGGTCGAGAGGAGAGCGCCGGCAACGGCGCGGGTGAGTGGAGCCGGCCGGGAGAGTCGGCAACACGCGCCGCCAGGGAGGTCAGGATGAACAGCGCGGCTGACGTGAGCTCGCCGCCCCGGGATGCGCAATCCTTCCGGCGGCGATTGATCGGCTTCATTGCCGTCGGCGAGGTCGGCGTGCTGGCGGCGATGGCATTGCTGATCGCGTTCTTCTGGCTGCTGGAACCGGCTTTCCTGTCCGAGCGCAACATCCGCGCGATTCTCAACGTCGTGTCGTTCGTCGGCATCATCGCCATCGGCCAGACCATTCTGCTGGTCGCCGGCGAGTTCGACCTGTCCGTCGGCTCGGTGGCCGGGCTGTCCGCCGTGGTCGCCGCCAAGCTGATGACGGCGGCCGCCCTGCCGGTGACAACAGGCATCCTCGGCGGCATCGCTGTCGGCGCGCTGATCGGCCTTCTCAATGGCCTCATCGTCGTCAGGCTCGGCATCCCAGCCTTCATCCAGACGCTCGGCATGCTTTTCATCGGCCAGGGCCTGATCCAGGTGGTGACCGGCGGCTACCCGGTCTATCCGCTGCCGGAAGCGATCAACACGATCGGCGGCACCGATCTCGCCTTCGGGCTCGGCTGGAGCTTTGCCTTCTTCATCATCGCCGCCATCGCCGCCGACTTCGTGCTGCGGCGCACCGTGCTCGGGCGCAACATGTATGCCACCGGCGGCAACAAGGAAGTGGCGCATCTCGTTGGCATCAACACCAATGCCTACAAGATCGGCGCCTTCATCACCGTCGGCGCGCTGTCGGCGATCGCCGGCATGTTCGTCATGGCCGACCTCGGCAGCGGCGGCACCTCGATCGGCAGCGGCTGGGAACTGACCGTCATCGCCGGCGTCGTGGTTGGCGGCGTCAGCCTGTTCGGCGGCGCCGGCACGGTGGCCGGCGGCGTCGTCGGCATCCTGATGCTGAAGGTGGTGCAGAGCGGCCTCGTCGTCATCGGCGTCAACTCCAACTGGCAGCAGATCGCGGTCGGCGTGATCATGGTGATGGCCGTCGGCCTCGACATCGTGCGCCGCCGCTACTTCATCGCCGGCGCCTGAAGACCGCAAGAGAAAGCAGACATATTGCGCCGGCAAAAACGCCGGCCGACGAAGGGAGGAAGGACATGAAAATCGACTTGAAAAAAGGGCTGGTCCGCGCAGCATTGGTGGCGGCGGCCGTTGCCACGTCGCTGGGCTCGGCGGGCCTGGCCCGGGCGGCGGACGTCCATCTGCTCTGGGTGCAGGCGATGAAGGATCATCCCGTACACCGGCTGATGCAGGCGGGCTTCCTGAATAGGTGCAAGGAACTCGGCTACACCTGCGAGGTGGTCGGTGATCCGAGCGCCACCAACTGGGACATTCCAGCGACCTTGCCGCTTGCCGAAGCCGCCCTGGCCCGCACCAAATACGATGCCATCGGCGTCTACGGCCCGGATCCGGCAATCTATTCCTACATCTCCAAACTTGCCAAGGAAGGCTTCCCGATCGTCACCTGGCACGTTCTGCCGCCGGAAGGCACCGTCAACGGCCTGAAGGCGGCAACCGGCGAGAACATCGCCGAGGCCGGAACCAATGCCGCGATCGCCATCGGCGACAAGCTTGGCGGCAAGGGCACCGTGGCGCTGACGCAGGGCGCTTCCAACGACACCGAGAACGCCATGTCGGATGCCTTCCGCAAGACCATCGCGGCGAAGTATCCCGGCATCAAGGTCCTGGACACCCAGATGGAGGGTTTCGAGCCCTCGGCGGCGGAGGCCAAGGCCGTTGCGATCCTGCAAGGCAATCCTGACGTGACCGCCGCCTTCGGCACCACCGGCAACAGCATCCAGACCTGGTCGGGCGCCGCCCGCAAGGCCGGGCGCGACGTCGTCATCATCGGCATGGATTACATCAGGCAGAACCTCGATCTGGTGAAGTCCGGCGCCGCCTACGGCATTGTCGCGCAACCGCTCTACGAAGAAAGCGCCAAGGTCGCCGAACTGCTCGGCGACCTCGCCCAGGGCAAGACCGTGCCCTACAGCAATCCGTTGCCGGCGAAGGTGATCACATCAGGCGACCTCGAACCCTATTACAAGATGCTGGACAGCGCCGGCCAGTAACGCCTGCCGCCGGGCCTGCCCTGCGGGCCCGGCACCTTCCAGGGGGATCGTCATTGTCCGACGCCAGCCAAGAACCGCTGTTTTCAGCCACCGCCATCGCCAAGAATTTTAGCGGCGTGCAGGCGTTGCGCGGCGTCGATTTCGATGTCGTCCCGGGCGAGATTCATGCCTTGCTCGGCCAGAACGGCGCCGGCAAGTCGACGCTGGTCAAAATCCTCAATGGCGTGCATCCGGCCGGCTCCTACTCAGGCATTATCAAGCTCGACGGCCAGGCGGTCAATTTTACCTCGCCCGCCGATGCGCGGTCGAACGGCGTCGGCTACGTGCCGCAGGAGATCGAGGTGCTCGAACAGCTCTCGGTCGCAGAGAACGTCTTTGCCGGCCGCACCGGCCTCGGCGTCCTGGTCCACCAGCGCAAGCTGGAAAAGCGGGCGGGCGAAATCTTTGCCGACCTCGGCATCGCCATCAGTCCCAAGGCCTATGTCGCCTCGCTGACCTCGGCGCAACGCCATCTGGTGATGATTGCGCGCGCCATCGTACTGAAGCCGCGCGTGCTGATGCTGGACGAGCCGACCGCTTCGCTGTCGGGCACGGAAGTCGATGCACTGTTCAGCGTGCTGCGGCGCCTGAAAGCGCAAGGCGTGGCGATGATCTACATCACCCATCGCCTGCCGGAAGTGCTGGCCATCTGCGACCGCGCCACCGTGCTGCGCGACGGGCAAGTGGCGGTGCGGATCGCAAGGGAAGACTTTGATGCCGAGACCTTCATCTTCTCGATGTCGGGCCAGCGGTTGCAGCGGCTGTTTCCAGAGCACGCGGCGCCCATGGGCGCGCCGACCGCGCTTGAGGTTCGCAGTCTTACTGTCGCCGGTCACAGCGGCGCCGTTCACGGCGCGAGGGATATCGCCCTCTCGGTGGCCGCCGGCGAGATCGTCGGGCTGGCGGGGCTGCTTGGTTCCGGCCGCAGCGAGATCCTGCATGGCATCTACGGCCGCGTGCCCGCCGAGGGCGAAATCCGCGTCGCCGGACAAGCCGTATCGATCAGGTCGCCAAGCGACGCCCGCGCGGTTGGCATCGCGCTGCTGACCGAAGACCGCAAGCGTGATGGCCTGCTGTTCAACCTGCCGGTCGGCGCCAACATCACCATCGGCAACCTTGCGCCCCTGTCGCGGCACGGCATGGTGCGCGGCGGGCTCGAGCGCGGTTCGATCCTCGCCGCCATGCGCGCGCTCAACGTCAAGGCATCATCGCCCCAGGCTGCGGTCACCCATCTGTCGGGCGGCAACCAGCAGAAGCTGCTGTTTGCCCGCGTTTTGATGCGGGCGCCGAAAGTGCTGCTGCTCGACGAGCCGACCAAGGGCGTCGACGCCGCAACCCGGCACGAAATCTACAAGCTCGTGGTCGAGTTGGCCGAGAAGGGAGTCGCCCTCATCATCGTTGCGTCGGAACTCGAAGAGCTGATCGGCCTTTGCGACCGCTGCTTGGTCGTCGCCGACGGCAGCATCGTCGACGAATTCAGCCGCGGTGAAGGCGGCGAGGACCGCGTGCTGCGCGCGGTGACGGCAGCGCAAGCGGAACGCCACGCCATGGCCGCACGGGGCTCACCATGATGTTTGCCGGCAAACGCGTTTTCGTCACCGGTGCGGCGACCGGGATCGGCCGGGCGACGGCGGAGTATCTGGTCGCGGAAGGCGCCAAGGTGTTCGGCGCCGGGCTGGACGGCGAGGAGGGAAAGGCGCTTGCCGCCCGTCACGCCGAAAGCCAATTGAGCTTCCGCGAGAGCGACCTCACCCGCGAGGACGATGTCCAGGCGGCCGTTGCGACGGCGAAAGAGCGGTTTGGCGGGCTCGACGCGGTCGTCAATTGCGCCGGCATCTACCCCACCGGCAAGCGGCTCGAAGAACTTTCCGACGAGGACTGGGACAGGACCATCGCCGTCAACCTGACGGCCATTTTTCGCGTCTGCCGGGCAAGCTTGCCGCTGCTGCGGGCGGCCGGCGGCGGCTCGATCGTCAACATCGCCTCGGTGCATGCCGACGCCACGGTTCCCGGCGTGCCCGCCTATGCCGCAACGAAGGCGGCGGTGGTCGGCCTGTCGCGGCAGATGGCGCTCGACTATGCCGTCGACCGCATCCGCGTCAACGCCGTGCTGGTCGGTTCCGTCGCCACGAGGATGACGCTGGACGGGCTCGAGGCGGCCGGCGGCGCGGAAGCGCTGGGCCTGTCCTTCGAGCCCAACCGGATCGCCCGCATTGCCAACCCGGCCGAGATCGCGACGGCGATCGGCTTCCTGATCTCCGACGCCGCTTCCTTCGTCACCGGCAGCGCCATGCAAGTGGATGGCGGCCTGCTGGCGCGGCTGCTTTAGGGTGAAAGCGCGAAGGGCATGAACGAAACGGCGCCGGCGGCACTTTCGCCCGGAGCCAGCACGACCACGCCCTCTTCCGGATCGTCCCACCGACCCCGGTTGAACGCACCCGAAGCGTTGGTTTGCGGCTCGACGCAGAAATAGGGTTTGGCCGGATCGGCATAGAGCATCAAATGCTTGAAGACCGGGTCGGCCTTGATGCACAGTCCCGCGCCGCGCGATGGAAAGCGGATCGTCGCCTCGCCGCCCCAACCGCCATAGTCGTTGTTGCGCCAGCCGCCCGGCAAGGGCCGCGCCTCGGCGAAGTCGAGTTCGGGCGGCAGCGTGACCGGGTCGCCTGAAATGCCGTCCGGCTCTTCAAGGTAGAAGCGCTTGCCCTCGAATTGCAATGTTACGTCCGGATCGCGATCGAACCAGGGATGCAGACCAAAGCCGAACGGCAGGGGAACAGGTCCGGTGTTGGTCATTGTCATGGTCACGCCGAGGCCTTCCCCGGAAACCGAGAATGCCTGCGTCGCGCGGTAGGAATAGGGGTCGGCTCCAGCGGCGATGTCCAGCGACAGGGTGGCGTTGGCGGCCCCCGCCTCGGTGACGGTCCAAGCGTGTTGCCAGCCGCTGCCATGGACGTTGAATTTTTCGGGCGGGCTGTTGGGAAGGACCCGCCAGCGTTTTCCCCCGAATTCGAATGCGTTTCCGGCGATGCGGTTGGCGTAGGGGATCATCGGGAACATGGCGACGCCAAGCACATTGCCGGCATCAAGATCCGCATCCGATAGAAGGCGCATGAGATCGATGCCGCGCCAGCGCAGCGAACTGACGCTGCCGCCGATATGCGGCACGAGCCCGACCTCGAGCGCCCCGGCTTTCAGCGTCAGCGGTTCAGAAATTGCGCCCATAGCCTGCCATCCATCCACCATCGACACCCAGCATCTGGCCCGTCGTATAGGTGTTCGTTGGATCGCAGAAGAACAGCACGGCCGCAACCGCTTCCTCGATGCTGCCGGCGCGGCCGACCGGGGTGTGGCTGAGCATCGCCTTGTCGCCGGAGATGATGGTGGCGTCCTTGATGGCGCCAAAACCGACGGCGTTGACCAGCACCTTCGGCCCGAACTCCATGGCCAGAGTGCGCATGCCTGCCAGGATAGAGGCATTTTCCATGGAAAAACGCGGATGGCGGCGCATCGGCATGCCGGCGACCGCGGAGACCAGGAAGACGATGCGGCCGCCGCGCTCGGCCATGGCCACCGCCGCCTTGCGCGCATCGGCATGCAGGAAGCGCGGATCCTGGGCCGTCGTCCCCGGACGCAGCGGATTGGAGATCAGCAGGATGTCGGCGGGTTGCGTCGCTTCGACGATGGTGCCGTCACAGGCGCGCAACGCGGCGAGCACCGCATCGACGATGGGGTTGGTTTCACCGTCCAGTGCGACAGTGGCGCCCGCGAGTTCGATTTCCATGGCGCCGCTCACATCATGTATCCCGCCGTCCAGCCGCCATCGACGGCCAGCACCTGGCCGTTGACGTAACTGGCGGCCGGCGAGGCCAGGAACAGCACCGCCTCCGCGATCTCCTGCGGTTCGGCGGGCCGGCCGAGCGGCACATGGGCGAGGAATTCCTGCGTGCGGCCGGCGAACTTGCCGTCGTCGCCGTAGAACAGTTTTGCCGTCAGCGCCGTCATCACAGAGCCCGGGGCAACGGCGTTGGTCAGGATGCCCTTGGCGCCCAACTCGATCGCCATCGAGCGTGTCAGATGGATGATGGCGGCCTTGGCGGCGACGAACGGGCTCTGCAGCCGCATGGCGGCGAGGCCGACGACCGAGGCGATGTTGACGATGCGCCCGCCCCTGCCGGCGGCAAGCATGGGCGCCAATGCCGCCCGGCTCATGATGTAGAGGCCGTCGAGATCGATGCCGGTGATGCGATCCCATTCCTGCGATGGAAATTCATCCAATGTGACGCGATGCGCCAGCGTGTTGACACCGGCGTTGTTGACGAGGATGTCGAGACGGCCGTGCCGCTCGATGATCGCGGCGATCGTGCCGTCGACCGAGGCGACGTCACGGATGTCGGTGGTGCAGGCCATCGCATTGTTCAAACCGGCCGCGACCTGGCTTGCGCCCTCGCCATCGATGTCGGCGACGACGACCGCGGCGCCATTGTCGGACAGTCGTTTGGCGATGGAGCTGCCGATCGCCCCTGCCGCCCCTGTCACCAGCGCTACCTTGCCTCGCAAATCGCAGCGCATGCCCCGTCCGCCCTCAAGTCTCTTCGGGTTATGCTATTATAATATCTTCAAGGGCCGGGCAAGCAGCGGTATCGCTCCGCGTGCTTATTCCGCCGGCGCGCCGGCGACGTTCTTGCGGGCGGCCTCGACCATCCGCCGCCGTGCCCGGAACACGCCCCATTGCTGATCGACCAGCACGCCGATGAGGATGACGCCGCCCATCACCGCGAAGTTGAGGGAGGACGGAATGCCGAGCAGGTTGACGAGGTTCTGCAGCTCCTGCAGCAGCACGGTGCCGAGAACGACGCCGATCAGCGAGCCTTCGCCGCCGCGCAGCGAAAAGCCGCCCAGCACTGCCGCCGCGATGGCGTAGAGCTCGTAGAACTGGCCGTGGCTGGCGGGCGAGATCGAGCGCGTGTACATGGCGAAATAGATCGCCGACAAGGCCGTCAGCACGCCGCAGATGACATAGGCGGCCATGACGATGCGGCCGGTGCGGATGCCTGAATATTTCGCCGCTTCCTCGTTCTTGCCGATGGCGTAGAGATAGCGGCCGAACACCGAGCGGTGCAGCACCACCCACATGACGATGGCGATGACGATCAGCGCGATGAAGGAGTTCGGCACGCCCCAGGAGCGGCCCGCGGTGAGGAATTCCAGCTCGGGGAAATTCTGGCCGAAGGCAAAGCCGGCGGTGCCGTCGGCGGTGTAGAAGCGGGCGACGCCGCGATAGATCAGAAGGCCGCACAAGGTCACCACGAAGGGCTGCAGCTTGAGCCGCGTGATCAGCCAGCCATGCACCAGGCCGATGATGGCGCCGAGCGCGATGATCAGCACGAAGGCCAGCGGCCAGTCCAGATCGCGCACGGCGATGAAGTCGATGAACAGCGTTCCCAGCAAGGCGACCACCGAGCCGACCGACAATTCGATGCCGCCGGTGATGATGACGAAGGCCTGGCCGATCGACAGGATGCCGAACAGGCCGATCAGGTTCGAGGTGTTGGCAAGGTTGATCGGCAAGAGGAAGCGCGGGTTGATGATGGCCACGATCGCTCCGACCACCAGGATCAGGATCAGCAGGCCGAGATCTTTCTTGCTCATCGTCTTTTCCCCAATGCCTGCCCGCGCGCTCTACTGGCGACGCCGCGGCAAAACTATTTCGGCTGCTTGCCCACCGCCAGCAGCAGTACGTTTTCCTGGCTGAACTGGTCCTTGTCGAGAATGCCGGATATCTGGCCCTCATGCATGACGGCGATACGGTCGGACACGCCGATCACCTCCTCCATGTCGCTGGAGATCATCAGTACGGCAACGCCGGCATCGGCGAGCGCCCGCATCAGCCCGTAGATCTCGGCCTTGGCGCCGATGTCGATGCCGCGCGTCGGCTCGTCGAGGATCATCACCTTGGGGTTCATGGCCAGCCATTTGCCGAGCACCACCTTCTGCTGGTTGCCGCCCGACAGCGTGCCGGTGCGCGTCTGCACCGAAGGCGCCTTGATGCCGAGATCTTTCTTCTGCTTCTCGGCGGTGGCGGTTTCCGCACTTGCCGAGACCAGGGAACGCTTGGCATGCGCCGGCAGATTGGGCAGCGAAATGTTCTGCGCGATCGACAGGTCGAGCAGGATGCCGGTCAGTTTGCGGTCTTCCGGGACCAGGAAAATGCCGTGCGCGACGGCGTCGGCAGCCGAGCCCAGCACAAGCGGTTTGCCGTCGAGTTCGAGCGTGCCGCCAAGGCTGCCTTCGATGCCGAAGAACACCCGCGCCAGTTCGGTGCGGCCGGAGCCGACAAGACCGGCAAGGCCGAGGATTTCGCCGCGCCTGACGTCGAGGTCGACAGGCCGGCCGGGATAGGTGGGGGTGCGCACCGCCTTGGCCGCAAGGGCGACGGCGCCGGGCGCCCGGGCTGCTTCGGAGGCCTTCTCGCGTTCCTTCAGCATGCGGCCGATCATCAGCTTGACCATCTGGTCGTGGTTGATGTCGCGTTTCTGAAGCGTGCCGGCCAGCATGCCGTCGCGCAGCACGACGACGCGGTCGGCGACGCGCTCGATCTCGTGCAGGCGGTGCGAAATGAAGATGACGCTGATGCCGTCGGCCTTCAGCGCCTTGATGACGTCGAGCAATTTGTCGGTCTCGGCGATCGGCAGGCTCGATGTGGGCTCGTCGAGGATGACCAGCCGCGCCTTGATCGACAGCGCCTTGGCGATCTCGACCATTTGCTGCTGGGCGAGCGACAGGTCGGCGACTTGCATGTCGGCTGAGAAATTGGCGCCGACGCGCTTGAGCAGCGGCGCCACCATGGCGCGCAGCCGGGCGCGGTCGACGAGCCTGAGCGGCCCGGCGCGCAGCGGCTCGCGGCCGAAGAAGATGTTGGCGGCGACATCGAGATTGTCGAACAAATTGAGTTCCTGGTGGACGAAGGCGATGCCCGAACCCAGGCTGCCTTCGACGGTCAGGCTGTTGTGGGCGGTGCCGTCGACGGTGATGGTGCCGGTGTCGGGCGTGGTGACGCCGCCGAGGATCTTCATCAAGGTGGATTTGCCGGCGCCGTTCTCGCCGACGAGGCCGATGACCTCGCCCGGCCTCACCTCCATGGAAAAGCCATCGAGCGCGACGACGCCCGGATAGGTCTTGCGCACGTTCTCGAGGCTGAGAAACGGGGTGGTCGCGGCGATGGATGTGTCGGAATAATTCATCGTGCCTGACAGCAGTTGGCGGGCCGGCCTCCCGGCAGACTGACGGTCCTCGAAGGGTTCGTCAATGCGAACAGCCGGCTCAAGCGACTTGAGCCGGCTGAACTGCCTTGGGCTTAGTTTCCAGACATTGCCTTCAGATTGGCGGCGTAGGCGTCGACATCATCCTTGCCGATGATCTTGGTCGGGATGATGATCAAATTGCCCTCCGGGATGCCCGACTTGTCGCCCTTGAGATAGGCGGCCATCAGCTTCATGCCCTGATAGGCCCATTCGAAGGGCTGCTGCACGACGGTGGCGGCGATGGTGCCTTCCTTGACGCCGCCCAGCGTGATCGGATCGTCATCGAAACCGACGACGGTGATCGAGCCGAGCTTGCCGGCGTCGCGCAGCGCTTCATAGATGCGCGGCGTGTTGTAGGAATAGAAGCCGACCATGCAGGTGACGTCGGGGCTCGCGACCAGCGCGTCCTCGACATTCTTCTTGGCGCGGGCCTGATCGATGTCGTCGCCGCGCACGTCGACGAGCTCGATCTTGGTGCCGGCCAGACCATCCTTCATGCCCTGGATACGCTCCTTGGCATTGTCGGCGCCGAGCAGGCCGACGAAGCCGAGGCATTTTCCCCCGTTGGGCATCGCCTTCTTGGCGATTTCGGCCGCTTGCTTGCCGGCATCGACATTGGACGAGCCGATATAGGCGACGCGCTTGGTCTGCGGAGCATCCGAGTCGGTGGTGAACAGCGCCGTCTCCGAGGCGATCTTGTTCAGGCCGTCGGTCGAGGTCTTGGGGTCGACGGCCGAGACCATGATGCCCTTGACGCCCGCCGTCACCAGATCGTCCATCAGCCGCTGCTGGATGGCGACCGAGGACTGTTCCGGATATTTGAGCTCGAGCGTGTAGTCGGGCAGTTCGCCCTGCGCCTTCTTGACGCCGGCTTCGGCCGCCTTCCAGAAATCGGAAGCGCCGTTGACGACGAAGGCCAGCGTCGGCTTGTCATCGGCGCGCGCGATGGCTGTCGCCGTGAGGCCAAGCAGCAGCGCTGCGGTGGCCACGGATGCATTGCGTATCAAGGATTTCATGTTCAACCTCCCGTTTTGGTGCAGCCATTCGGCTGACCGGTCTTAGTCACTAGAATTGCTTGCTCACCTGAATATGCCGCTTGCGGCTTGGACGCCCCTCCTCCTCAAGGGTACCCGGCACTGAAAGAATGACGTCGTTCCAGCCACGAGCACGGACTTTAGAGACTCATCCCTCATTCGTAAATAGTCCGATTTGTCTGACATATCACATGTCCGAGACAAAGCTTCGCGGGGGGCACTATCCGCTCGCCATCGGGCCGTTCACATGCACCTCCCGCCGCTCCGGATCCAACCGGACCTGGACGCGACAGATCGACGTTACAGCGCATTTTTGTATTAGTAAACAGTATTAGTTTGACCTTGCTGGGGCGCCCATCGTTGCGACATCGCGGCTGCTTTGCCGACAAACCGCTGTGTTGGCGCGCGGGCGCTTACGCCTTTCTGTTCCTGCCGTTCCGGGATGCACATCGTCACATGGCCGATGGACGGGCAGTCTACTAATAGATATAAACGCAGCGACGATTCCTATAAGCCGTCGACGCCGCGCCATCTTGCCGGACGGCGAGGCCGCCGCTAGGACAGGCCGGGATCTGGGGACACGAATGCAATGAGCGAGACGACGGACGGCCCTATCGAAACGGCGCGGCGCCGCAAGGCGGCGGCGAAGCCAAAGGGCCGGGTGACCATGACCGACATCGCCAGGGCCGCCGGCTGTTCTCAGGCGACGGTTTCCTTCGTGCTCAACAATTCGCCGGGGATAAAACTGTCGCAGCAAACGCGCGAACGGGTGATCGAGGCCGCCCGCGCGCTCGGCTACAGCGCGCCCGCCTTCTCGGCGCTGCAGACGCCGATTGCCGCCTTCGAGGGGCCAGTCTTCGAAGGACCGGTCTTCGATGGACTTGACGGGGTGATCGGCTTCGCCGTCGATCAGTTGGCGACCAGCCCGGAAGCGGTGGTCGCCATCGAGGGCGCCCGCCAGGCCTCGTGGAACGCCGGCAACGTGCTTCTGGTGGCGCAGACCATGGGCGACGCCGTGATGGAACCGCGCGCCATCCAGGCGCTGACCCGGCGGGGCATTTCGGCACTGATCTACATGACCATCTTCACACGCGAGATCACCGCGCCAGACTATCTCTACGGCCTCGACATCCCGGTGATCCTGCTCAACTGCTACACGGCGGACTATGCTTTCCCGGCTGTGGTGCCCTCCGAGATCGCCGGCGGCCAGAGTTCCACCCGCCACCTGATCAGCCACGGGCACCGCCGCATCGCCACCATCACCGGCGAACCCTGGATGCAGGCCGCGCAGGACCGGCTGAAAGGCTACCGCCGCGCGCTCGCCACAGCCGACATCCCGTTCGATCCCGAACTGGTGGTCGAGGGCGACTGGTCTGCCAGCGCCGGCTATGCCGCGACCGTCAAGCTTTTGGCCCTAAAAGACCGCCCGACCGCCATCTTCTGCCAGAACGACCGCACCGCGATCGGCTGCTACGAAGCGCTGAAGGAGGCCGGCCTGCACATTCCGCAGGACATTTCCGTGGTCGGCTACGACGACGAGGAAATCGCCCGCCACCTGTTCCCGCCGCTGACCACCTCGATCCTGCCGCACATGGCGATGGGCCAGTGGGCGATCGAACAGTTGGAAGCGCCGCCGGCGCCTGGACGGGGACGCTACCCGATCACCAAGCTGGAGTGCCCGCTGGTGGAGCGGGAGAGCGTGAGGGCGGCGGCGGGGGGCTGAGCGGCTGGCTTCTCCCGCAACGATTTGGCCGTTCAGGCCTCAGAAGGGGATTTCAGCGCCCGCCTGTTCGTCGAACAGAACCGAGCACCCTCGCGCAAGCGCCACCTTCGAAAGCGCATTTGCCACGGCGTGGTCCGATGACACAAAATCGCCGGTCAACACCCGCAACTCTTCCACCCCTTCGGCCATCGAGACGAAATTCCCAACCGCGGGATCGCGCTTGCACGCCTCGACCACGCAAAGCAGATCGATCATTTCGAAGCTGTGCATATCCAGCCTCCGGAAAAAATCCGTCCCTTGCAGGATCATGAACGCATCCGTGGGAGATAATGTTCCCGGTTGGCCCTTCAAGCTGGAGTCCCGCTGGTGGAGCGGGAGCGTGTGAGGGCGGCGAATGCCGGCTGACGGCGACTTGATTGGTGAACGGGCACCGATCCGGGCGCCATGGACTGGATAAAAGGCGGGTTTGGAATATTTCATTCCTCGACAGGCTACTCAAATATGATTGACCAGCCGGAATGATTGCCCAGCCGGTTTTCGGAAAGGTCCCTGACATGGCACTCAACGGTCCCCGCCCGACCTGGCTTACCTTCGACTGCTACGGAACGTTGATCCAGTGGGATGAAGGGCTGATGGCGGCGATGGAGACGATCCTGTCGCGCAAGGGCCGCAAGATCGAGGCGAAAGAATTCATTCCCGTCTACGACCGGCACGAGCACCAGCTGGAGCACACCAAGCCGCATCTCTCCTTCGCCGAGGTGACCACAAAAGCGCTGCAGCTGGCGATGCGCGATTTCTCACTGGATGCGGATGCCGGCGACGCTGAATTGCTGACGTCTTCGATCGGGCGCATGCCGCCTTTCCCGGAAGTTGTCGCGACGTTGCGCCGGCTGAAGCAAGCCGGCTTCAAGCTGGCGATCATCTCGAACACCGACGATGCGATCATCGCCGGCAATGTCGCGCAACTGGGCGGCGCAATAGACCGGGTCATCACGGCGCAACAGGCGCAAGCCTACAAGCCGTCGCGACAGATTTTCGAACGTGCCTGGCGGACCCTTGGCGTGACCAGGGAAGAGCTGGTGCACATCTGCGCCAGCCCGCATCTGGACCTGACCGCCGCACGCGACCTCGGCTTTCGCGCGGTATGGGTCGATCGCGGCACAGGGCGACGGCCGCCGGCGGACTATCAGCCAGACGCGATTGCGCATGGGCTGGATGACGTGCCGGGGTTTTTCCAGAAGGCTGGGTGGGTTTAGCGGGTGGTTCGGGAAATCGGCGGCCTGCTCATTTCTCCGCAGACGTCCACACATGGGCGAACTCGACACCGCGAAGACCGGCGTTCCGGACCTTCTCAACGAAACTGCCGGTGACGTAGACGGCCGAGGCCCGCATCGGCAGTCTGAAGAGCTCTGCGGCGCCAATTCTCTCTGTCCTGAAGACATGACGCTCGATGTCGAGGATGTCTCCATTGTCGAAATAGGCGATGCGCGACCGCTCATGATCGAGGGCGTCGAGGACGGTCGTGGTGTTGAAAAGCCAGACCGCTTCCCCCTTCATGGGCAGAAGCTGCCCGTGCTCGACAAGAACCGGTGCCAGCGCTTCGACGGCGGGCTTTTTCAAGATCGGCGCGTGTTCGCCCAGCCACGGGAAATCGGAGTAGGTCCGACCTGCCGTATCCAGTTTCATGACAGGGGCGATCCAATCCTGAATGACGCGTCCGTCCAGCGCGAAAAAGGTCTCATAATCGTCGTCATCAGCCGGGAATATCCATTCCTGATCTTCGACGACTTGGAACTTGTGTACGGTCAGTGGCATCGCGCGTTTTCTCCCCGGCGATCATCGTCAGAATTCAGCATGCATTTCGCGAAACAGGCGCGGCGAGACGCCGAAGCGGCGCTCGAAGGCTTCGGAGAAGCGCGTCGCCGGGGACAAGCCGATCTCGGCCGCGACCGACTTCAGCGAAAGCCCGCGGCACAACAGCATGCGGGCGGCATCGAGGCGCGCTGTCTCGACAAACCGGGCCGGCGTTTCGCCGGTGGCCGCGACGAACTTGCGATGAAACGTCCGCTCGCTGAGGCCGGCGCGATCCGCCAGCACAGGAACTTCCAGCGATGCGCCGAGGTTCGCCAGTATCCAGGCGATCAGCTCGGCGAAAGGACTATCGGCCTTCACCTGCGCCTGAAGCAACGGGCTGAACTGGGACTGGTAGCCGGGACGTCGCGCATAGAGCACGAGCCGTTTGGCGACCTCGCCGGCGATCTCGGCGGACAGATCGTGCGCGACCATGGCGAGCGCCATGTCGATGCCGGTGGTAACTCCGGCTGACGTCCACAGCCGCCCATCGACCACGTAGAGCGAATCCGGATCGACGGTGACGGATGGAAAGGCGGCGCCAAGCGGCGCGCAGGCATCCCAGTGGGTGGCGACACGATGCCCATCAAGCAGTCCGAGCCTTGCGAGGATGATCGCGCCGGAACAGACGGAGCCAAACCGTCGCGCCTTGCTCGCCAGCTTCCGAAGCGATGCTGCCCAGGCGGAATGCGCAAGGACCGGCAGCAGGTGCTCGCGCTCCGCGCCGGCGACAAGGAGCGTATCGACCGCCTTGCGGGCGCGTTCTTCTAGGCTTCGCGTCTCGACGGCGATGCCGCTGCTGCTCGCCACCGGCCCGCCCGCGGCCGAGACGAGGTCGATAGCGTAAAACGGCGGTTTCTCACGCAACCCCAGAGATCGATTGGCGCTGGTGAACACCGAGATCGGCCCCGACGTGTCGAGGAGCTCGAAGCCGGGATAGACGGCGAAGGTGACATGATGCATTGGCAGAAAATGCCATGTTTATGTCATTCCCGCCAGAGGGTGCGCTCGATACCGTGACGAGGGGAGCTACGCTCGATCGGGGATGCCCATGCGCAATCTCATCAGGGCTGGATTGGCCCTCATCGCCTTGCCGGCGGCAGGCCTCGGCCTTTGGCCGAGGACGCTGCTCGAATACCCGCGATACGGAGCGGGACCATGAAGGCGCTGATCGCCGGCGCCGGCATCGGTGGGCTAACGACCGCGCTCTTCCTGCACCGGGCCGGCATCGAGGTGGAGATCTTCGAGCGCGCCGAGGCGGTGCGCGAACTCGGCGTCGGCATCAACATGCTGCCGCACGCTGTCGGCCTGCTGGCCGAACTCGGGCTGATGGAGGTACTCGACGCAGTCGGAATCCGCACGCGCGAACTGATCTATGCGAACCGGTTCGGCCAGATCGTCTGGCGGGAGCTGCGCGGCATCGAGGCAGGCCATGCCGTGCCGCAATTCAGCATCCATCGCGGCACGCTGCTGGGCTTGATCCATCGGGCTGTCGTCGACCGGTTGGGCCCGGGCGCCATCCGCACGGATTGCCGCGTGATCGGCTTCGAACAGGAGGGGCGCCGGGCCACGGTTTACCTCTCGGAAGCCGGGAAGTCCTTGCAGGCGAGCGGCGATCTGCTGGTCGGCGCCGACGGGATTCACTCCACCGTGCGCGCAAACCTCTATCCCGACGAGGGGCCGCCGATCTGGAACGGCGTCATGCTCTGGCGCGGCGCCACGTGGTGGCCGGCATGGCAGGACGGCCGCACCATGGCGATCGCTGGCGGCAACCACGCCAAGTTCGTGTTCTATCCGATCGGAAAGGATCCCGACAATCCAGGCATGCGCCTGACCAACTGGGCCGTGATGGCCAGAAGCCGCGAAGCGACCTCCCGAAAGCTCACCCTCGGCGACTGGAGTCGGCCCGGCAAGCTCGACGAGGTCTTGCCGTTCGTGCGCGATCGCTTCCACCTGGATTACGTCGAACCGGCGGAGATCATCCGCGCCACCGGTACGTTTCATGAATATCCCAACTGCGACCGCGAACCGCTGCCGCGCTGGTCGTTCGGACGCGTCGCCCTGTTGGGCGACGCCGCCCACCCCATGTATCCCGTCGGCTCGAACGGAGCGAGCCAGGCCATCCTCGATGCCAGCTCCCTGGCGAAACATCTGCGGACCCAGGGATCGGTGGAGGCCGCGCTCGCGGCATACGACGCGGAACGCCGTCCCAACACGGCGCAAATCGTCCACTCCAACCGCAAGGGCGGGCCGGAAGGCGTGATCGATCTCGTGGAAAGCCGAGCACCCGACGGCTTCGATGACATTGAGACCGTCGCATCCTACGAGGAACGCCAGCGGGTCGTGCGTGGCTACGCAAGCCTGGCCGGATTTGCCGCGGACAATCCGCAAGGGACGGTCAAGCCTGCCAAAGGCAGGTTCAAGCCATGAGTCCTGAACTTGAAGGTTGCAGGAACTCCCGAAACCTCGGCCGCTTGAAGGGCGTTCGCGGCAAGATCGCGGATGACGTTCAAGGCAAGCACGGGGGCGTCCTTGTCATGAGCGATCGCCGTGCCCGCCATCGCGGATGGCTGAGCGTAGCGCGAGGGTGCGCTTATCGCGGCAGATTTTCGAACACGCCTGGCGGACCCTTAGCGTGACCAGGGATGACATCGTGCACATCTGCGCCAGCCCGCATCTGGACCTGACCGCCGCACGCGACCTCGGCTTTCGCGCGGTATGGGTCGATCGCGGCACAGGGCGACGCCCGCCGGCGGACTATGAGCCAGACGCGATTGCGCATGGGCTGGATGACGTGCCGGGGTTCTTTGGGGAGGCTGGGTGGGTTTAGAGGATGGGAGTTCCCCACACTCTGAACAAGGCCCGCTATTAAATGGTGCCGTCTCAGATGATGGCTCAGTTCCGTGGACAATTGCAATTGTCCACACTAGGGATGACGAGTGGGATAAAGACTCACGTCAAAGTTACGGCGTCGCCGCCTCTTGGCGTCAGTAAAACCAGCAGCTATGACTTGGCTGATTCAAATGTGAGAATCTCTGAGGAAATTTGTCCCTATGGGGCCAGCACAAAAGAAATTGCTCAGATGGGCTGGCAGCAAATCAAGCGTAGCTGCCAGGCTTGAGAAGCACATTGACTTCAGCAGAAATTATGTCGAGCCATTTGCTGGCTCTGCCGTCATGTTTTTCAACAACCTTCCCAGGAAGGCCTCATTAAACGATCTAAACCCTCATCTAATTTCTCTATACCAAGATGTTCAGCATGACCCCCGATATGTCTGGTCCATATATAACCGATTCGAAATAAGCCGCGATTCATATAATGAATGTCGAAAAGAGTTTAATTCGACAAGGAAAAGTAAAAAGAAATCAGCTCTTTTTCTATTTCTAAATCACTTTTGTTTTAATGGAATTTATAGAACTAATCAGAGAGGCCACTTCAACACTCCGTACGGAGGAAAGAAGCTTAAGCTTAAGCTTACCCTTGACGAGCTCCTCCACATCAGCGATCTTATTAAAAATGTTCAGTTTTCTAGTTTGGACTTTGAAACTTTTTTGAAGCAGTACCGGCCAGAAGGGTCCTGTATATATATAGATCCTCCCTATTTTACCAATGAAGCGAGAGTTTTTCGCGAATATGGCCCCGGCATTTTTTGTGCAGGCGACCTAAAGCGACTTTTTGTCATGTGCGAGCAGCTCAGCAAAGAGAACAATAAAATTGTGGTCTCGTATAGGGATTGCAAAGAGTTCATGGAACTGTTTGGATCATTTGTTGTCGATCGATTTAACGTCACTAGGAACATCGGCGGATTCCAAGACCGACGTAAAATCCAACAGGAACTAATTGCCGTTTTCGAGTGACGATATGAGAGCTTTGGTCGTAAGTGATATACATGCCATGTCGCGAGATTTGGCGGCAGCAGGAGGGTATGTCGGTCGGACGGGCGGGAAATTAATTATTGAAGATCGGTCCTTCAGTAACAACGCCCTGGTGTCTATTCCTCGTGCCTTGCAGGATTATGAAGGAACTATCGATGTGCTCTTTTGTCTTGGTGACTTGGCGCACCAGGCGAAGAAAACAGTACTGATGTGTGTTTGGAACGATCTTCATCATATTGCCGCAAAGCTTCGGATACCATCAGTGATTGCGGTCACTGGAAACCATGATGTTGCCTCAAGGCCAGAGGACTTTAAGGATGCAGCACCGTCACAATTTCTGAAAGAAATATTCCCATGTTTTCCCTCGGATCAGCTCGACTTAAGCAGGGCTTATGATTCCCAATCATACGCCTTTAAGGAAGTAGGTAAGGCAGGCGTTCTACTTATCGATACGTGCTCCTTGCACGGCTACGGCGGAGGGAACGCAGACAAGATATACAACAAAGGCTTTATAAGCCGCGACGTCGTTGACTCTGCCGTCGATACTATAAAGAAATCAAGCTCTGAATACTATATCGTTGTAATGCATCACCATCCACGTCGTGTCGATTTAATCGTAGATTCGACCTATGATGAGGCTGAGAATGGTGAATACCTACTAAGTGCGCTCGAACAATCCGGAAAGCCCGGAATATTAATTCATGGACATAAACATTTTGTGAGTCTGAAAAGGGCAGGAAACAAGCCGCAGTCTCCTTGGGTATTTTCGGCGTCAAGCCTTGCAGCGAATGCGTACGAGAATATGGAACGCTTTTTCTCGAATCAATTCCACCTTGTGGATTTTGAGAGTGTCGCCAAAGGGGGGTACCTCCGAGGTCGTATCCGGTCATGGGAATGGGGGACCAACAAATGGGACTTTAGCGAGAATGAGATGATGAAGCACTCAGTTGGATTTGGGTCGAGTCTCTCTACGGATACGCTCGCAAGCGAAGTGGCCAAGATCGTTCAGAAAGGCCATTATGATATAGAAGAATTGAAGAGCAACCTGCCGGATCTTGGCTACCTTACTCCCGATGAGATCAAGGACTTGGTCGAAAAGCTAAAAGCGCTATCTATCACCACATACAAGGGCGACACCGATCAGGTGGCAGCTTTTTTTCGGAGCGCGGACTCATGAGTGAGTGGGCAACTTCTTACAATTCGCGCAGCGTTTCGCCTGCGCAAATTGCGGCGATCTTCGTAAAGCCGCCCGAATTTGAAGACATTTTGAAGTTTGAAAATATGGTTTTGGTAGGCCCAAGGGGGACCGGCAAGACCACCATTTTGAAGCTGATGACTCCTACGGGGTTGCATCATTGGTTTCGGCGCAGCGATGTTGCTAAATCCCGGCTGGATTATATTCCGATCTACATTCCTGCCGACACTCTTTGGAAGGGTGAGGCAAAGGCAATCGACTCTCGCCCTGGCCTCGATGGATACGGAGATGTCATTCAGAATGGCATCTTTGTTGATTACTGTCTTTATGAAACGATTGCTTCACTAGAGGACGCGAAGAACGTCGCACGCTTTTACGAAACGTCCACGAGTCCTGGGTGGACAGTGAATATAGATAGAGACCAAGAGGCTTTAATTGCGGAGAACTGCTCGCGTTTTTGGAAGTTAAATCGAGTTGAGTCGTCTTTTTTAGGTTTAAAGTTAAGTTTGCTGACGCGAATGAACCTCTTTTCGTCCTTTGTTAATTCATTTACACCACCCCCCTTAGAAAATCTTTTCACTCTCCCCCGGCTCAGTTTGCTATCTATGTTTCGCGGCTTCTTTGACATTGTCGAGGCCGTAACAGGACGTTGTCGTTGGTCAATAAATTTTGATGAGATGGAGATCGCACCAGAGAGCGTGCTCAAGATGCTCTACGAGAATCTCAGGTCGTTCGATCAACGGGCAGTGCTGAAATTCTCGCTTTTCCCATATGGCGATTTTCTTAGCTCGTCTCCCTCTAAAGATGACGGACTGGACTCAGGCGCACTGAGAGTCGCGCCGATTGAAGGCCAAGATTTCCGAGCAGTCAGGTTAAGCGGAAAATTTCGATCTGAAAAATATGACTTTGCCGACAGCCTAGTTAAGGGCATTTGCCAGGCGCAGGGAATTTCGTTTGGCGAATTTACAGATTACGTAAATAAATCTGACGAGATGCCAACTTACCGAGTACAAGGAGGATCGCGAACTTACAGACATTTTGCGCATCTCTTTAGTTCTCTTTCAAGAAAAGACTCTGGATTTCGGAAATATATACGCGATAACGACATCAACGTCGACAACCTGCGGAGCTATGACGAAAATAAAATGGCGTCTCTCGTTAGGAAAGTCGCACCAGTTGTAGAGTTTAGGGATAGATACTTACGAGACAAACAAGGGGCTGGTAGCTCTGCGGTTAGAAGGGCAAGGAAAGGCTACGGGTACTACCATGGATATCAGCAGATACTTCGTATTACAGAGTCCAATCCAAGAGCTGTAAATTTTTATGTCAACGATTTGATTTCCGCCCTGAAGGCTAATCGTCAGTCCCAGACCGTGCAGAATTTGATTATTGCAAAGAATGTTGATCGATTTAGAGCGATGGTAGCAACCCAAGTCGTTTCGACGGAGGGTCCAGTAACCGGGTCGCGAAATGCTCTCAGCGTAACCGACAGTCTCGGAAAAAATTTATCTCGAATCGTGCTGGGAAACCGGTTTCTTACCGAACCCCCGCTCTCATACCAGATCGTGGATATGGACGCCGAAACCCTAAAAATAATCGGCATAGCGGTCAACACGGGGGCGCTAATAGTCGATAGCGGCCCAAATGATCAATCGCTGGTAGTTGATCTCAAGGGGGTGCGCTTGCGTGTTTCTTACCAAATGGCCCCATTCTATCCGTTGCCGACGATAACAGGGCAAATGCTTAAGATTCAGCGCCTGCCTACGAAGGCTGAGGATAGCGATCAACCCGACCTGATAGGCTGGCAATTCAATGAAGTTTGATATCGTTCTCGCGGACACCTTTCCGACAGCACCTGCCAATATTTTGGTTGCCGCCTGCGGTTATGAATCTCGATCTACTGAATTTTTACACAAACTCGACACCGGAATTTATTCGTCAATAATTATAGCTGACTACGGGTCATACGGCGTATTCTCATATGACGACAATAACAGAAAGATACGAAGGGAAATAGACGATAGCATACTTGCTTTTCACGATTCAGCGCACGTGGCCGCCGCTCTCAGCACGTTGATTAGGTCGAATGACGGAGCGTCGATAGAAATCGATATTAGCTCTTTCGACAGAGCCACCCTGGCGCAGATATTTATTGGAATTTTTTCGAACGCGTCTAGCGTAACTTCTGTGAAGTTGCATTACTTTGCTCAAAGATTCCTGGAACCGGACCTTAGAAAACTTGAGACCGTTAGAGCGTTTGGCCCAGTCTCTCCCTTTTTGGCCGGACAACCTAGCTCAGGCAGCCGCAGCCTATGTTTGATCTTCGGGGCAGGGCATGAGTTGGGAAAGGCCATAGGTGCTATAGATACCCTTGAGCCCGACGAAATCTATTGCTTTAAACCTTATGGAATTGACCAGCGCTATGACAGCACGATTTTGCGAGCCAATATGGATTTCGAATTTATAGAAAATAAAGATAACATCATATCTTATGATCTTGAGGATCCATTCGGAACATACATGCAACTCAGGTCGTTGGTAGAAGTAAAAGCCAGGAACTCCAGCGTAGTAATACTTCCTCTAGGGCCTAAATTGTACGCGGCAATTAGTATTATTGTTGCCTTAATTTATCACCCGTCTGTAAAAGTTTGGAGGCATTCCACGGTATCGAATGATGATCCATCGACACAGCGAGAAGCTACGGCTTCTGGGCATCATATTTATTTCGCATTTCAGTTTGTGCCAAAGGTCGCTAATTTGGGCGAATTGTGAATTGTTGGCGCACCCGACAGGATTCGAACCTGTGACCTCTGCCTTCGGAGGGCAGCGCTCTATCCAGCTGAGCTACGGGTGCTTCCCGGGGACCGGAAAACGAACCAGCCGGTGAACCGGCAAGTCACGGCTTCTTAGCGGAAGCCGGGGCGGGCTTCAACGGGCAATTGGCGATTGGCCGCACGGCCTGCCCTTCGCAGGCTCCCTGCCCTTCGGGCGTTCAACCCCTTCAAAAGGTCCACTGGACCTTTTGATCCGCCCGAAGGCGGACCGGGTCTTCACCGTTCGTCGTCCGAAAAGCCAAGCAATTGGCTTTTCGTCCGCTTCGCGGATCACGCCTCACCCTCCCCCTTCACCGTCCGCCGCCCGCGCACCGCCCGCTTCGCCTTCTTGGCACCCGTCAGCTCATGCATGGCATCCAGCTGCATCTGCTGCATCTCCGCCAGGCGCGTCCATTGGCGCGAGATGAGGTAGTCCAGCTTTTCGTGCAGATGGCGCACTTCGAGCTCGGCTTTGAGGTTGACGCGGTAGTCGTTGAAGGAGCGCAGGCGGTCCTTGGTCTCCTGGCGCTTCTGGCTCATCATGATGATCGGCGCCTGGACGGCGGCGATGCAGGAGAGCAGGAGGTTCAGGAGGATGAAGGGGTAGGGGTCGAAGGCGCTGCTCATGCCCGCGATCAGGTTGATGCCGATCCAGATCAAAAGCACGCTGCCAAACGAGATCAGGAACCACCAGCTGCCGCCGAAGGCCGCCATGTTGTCGGAGACACGGTCGGCGAAGGAGCGGTGCTCCTCGAACTCTTCTTCCGAGTTTTCGGAAATCGTGTCCTGCCGGGCGATCGATTCCACCACCTGGCGGTCGAGCTCGGAGAATTCGCCGTGCTCCTGCTGCAGCAGCTCCTCCATGTAGCGCATGCGGTAGCGGCCGAGCTCCTCGCGGCTGATGCGGGCGCCCTTGGGCAGGTCCGGATGATCAGCATGGATGCGGTCGGCGAGGCTCGGGCGCAGCGTGTCGATGCGCACCAGGTCGCGCTTGCGGAATTTCCGGCCCGAGATCGCCGACGGTTTTTTCTTCGGCTTGAACCGCGACGCGCCAGGGCCTGATGGTTCGGAGTCCGGAACCTCGGGCGTGTCGAAATGCTCGTCGGAAACCCCGTGCAGGTCTTCTTCGATGGTCGGCGCCTCGAAATATTCGCCGCCGCTGTCGTTCTCATTGTCCGCCGCCTTCTGCTCGGATGCCTTGGGAACGGTGCTCATGGTGCTGGCTCCTGCTATGGCGCTGGTGGTCGAGGATACGCCGAGGCGACGGGGCATGGCCACCGCCGGATTCCGCAGCCTATGCCACGGCTTCCGCACGATTGTGTGACATTCGTGAAACGATAGCCGGCTGTGGGTGTTTTTGTGGTTGAGGGGGGTCGGATGGCCATAAGAGGCGAAGCCTCCCCAACGTCGTCATCCTCGGGTCTGCGCCGCGTCGCTGTGCTCCTTGCTCCGCCCGTGGATGACGAAATCGAGGTAGGCTCGGCTCTTAATTACTGCTGTTCGGCGAACATCAGCCTGGTCTTGGTGTCGGCCACCATGGGCGACAGGCTGCGCTGAATCAGCGCCTCGACGTGGTCGTTGCGCTGGCGGGCCGAGTCGGCGCCCATCACCACCACGATCAGCTGGCGGCCGTCGGCATTGTAGGAGGTGACGATGTTGAAGCCGGAGGCCCTGATGTAGCCGGTCTTGATGCCGTCGACGCCACGGACGCGGCCGAGCATGTCGTTGTGGCCGCGCACCAGCCGGCCGCGGAACATGAAGTCGCTTTCGGAGAAATAGTGGAAATGCTGGGGAAAGCGGGAATGCAGCGCCATGCCGAGCACCGCCATGTCGCGCGCCGTCGTCATCTGGCTGTCGTCTGGCAGGCCGGATGCGTTGCGGAAGGTGGTGCTGGTCATGCCGAGCTGGCGCGCCTTGGAGGTCATCATGGCGGCGAACTGATCCTCCGAGCCGCCGAGATATTCGCCGACCGCCACCGCCACGTCATTGGCCGACTTGACGACGATGGCGCGGATGGCGGAATCGACGTCGATGGTTTCGCCGCGCCGGAAGCGCATTTTGGTCGGCGGCTGCGAGGCGGCGTGGTCGGAGACCGGGATCTGCGTTTCCTTGGTGACGCGGCCAGAGTCCATCGCCTCGAACAGGAGATAGAGCGTCATCATCTTGGTCAGCGAGGCCGGGTAGCGCTGCGCGGTCGAGTTGACCTCGAACAGCTGCTTTCCGGTCTGTGCGTCGACGACGATGGCGGCATATTTCTGCGGCGGCGCGGGCACGGCCAGAACCGAATCCGCCGGCGTCGTGGTCGAGCAGCCGGCCAGCAGCACCAGCAAGGCAAATGCCGCGAGAACTTTGTGGACGAACGAAAGGGGATGCAGGTGGGACAAGGGCAGGTCTGTTCTTGGTAAGCCGTTGCGAGAGATGCGGCGAAGCTAACGTAACGCGATTGGTGCGTCCATTTGGTTAATGGCGGTTATCCCAGGATTGTGGAGCCGGCCGATTTTGTCCTCCCCCTTGTGGGGAGGGTGAGCAGAGTGATGCGAAATGCCCGACATCACGCTTGCGCAAGCCGCGCCGAACGGGTTCTGGTTGCGGCTTCAGAATCGGGTGAGCGCGCAATGGACATCAGCACGATCAAGGCCAGGGGCATTTCGGTTTCGCTCGATCTCACCGTCGGCCACATCGCCGACATGACCGTCGATGGCGACGGACGCCAGTTGAAGCCGCTGCATCGCGCGCCCTGGGTCGACGCCGGCGAGACCTTGCCGATGGACCTGCCGCAAGGCACGGTTCGCCTGTCGGGGGATTTCCTCTGCGCGCCGTTTTCGCGCAGCGATGTCGAGGATGCGCCGCTGCATGGCTGGCCGGCCAACAGCGCCTGGGACATCACCGAAAGCAGCGCCACGGACGGCGGCCGGCGCGCCGTTTTCCGGCTGCGGCACACGGTCATGGGCGCCAGCGTCGACAAGATCCTCACCCTGCGCGACGGCCATCCCTTCCTCTACCAGGAGCACGTGTTTTCCGGCGGCCATGGCGCGATTTCCGTCGCCCATCACCCGATGACGGCGATGAAGGGCGGCGGCAGGCTGGCCTTTTCGCCGAAGCGCTTTGCCGCGACGCCGGCCGACCCGATGGAGCCTGATCCCGCACGCGGCCGCTTCATGCTGGCCTATCCCGCGCGGTCGGCCGACCTCGGCCATTTTCCTGCCGCCGCCGGCGGCACGCGCGACCTGACGGACTACCGCATGGATGACCGGCGCGAGGATTTCGTCACCCTGGTCGAGGCCGACCATGGCGGATCGGGCTGGACAGCACTGGCCCGCAAGGCCGAGGGCGACCTGGTGCTGGTATTGAAGAACCCGGCTGAACTGCCTGTAACCATGCTGTGGCTGAGCAATGGCGGCCGCGACTACGCGCCGTGGAGCGGCCGCCATCTGGGCGTGCTCGGCATCGAGGATGGGCGCGCCGCTGTCGGCCACGCCGCCTCGATCGGCGACAACTGGCTGAAACGAGAGGGCGTGGCGACCGCCTTTGCGCTCGGCGACAGCTTCTCGTTTCGCCATGTCATCGGCGCCATGCCGCTGCCGGGTGGCGAACCGCCGCAGGAGGTTGTCACGACGGATGGCCGCATGCGGCTGTCGGCCGGCGGCTCGACATGGGACGTGCCGTTCGACAGCGATTTCCTACGCATCGGCCGGCCTGCCGCGGCATAGGCACGAGATTGCGCAACGGCAGGTTTGAAATTTCCGCCGACTGTCGCCAAAATGCGGCGGAAATATCGTGCCTATCATCAGGGCCGAACCATCAGGGCAAGTGAGGCTCCCATGTCCGAAATCGCTCACCTCGCCGCCACCATCTTCAAGCGCGCCGGCAAGGCAAAGCGCTTCATCGTCGCCATTGCGGGGCCGCCGGGAGCAGGCAAGTCGACATTGTCGGCGAGCCTGCACGACCTTTTGCCGGAAGGAGCCGTGGAAGTCGTGCCGATGGACGGTTTCCACTATGACGACGTCGTGCTCAACGCGCGCGGCCTGCGCGCGCGCAAGGGCGCGCCGGAAACCTTCGACTTCGCCGGTTTCGAAACCCTGCTGAAGCGCATTCGGGCCGGCGAGGCCGATATTGCGATTCCCGTCTTCGACCGCGGCTTGGAGCTGTCGCGCGCCGCCGCGGCGATCGTCGGCACCGAAACCAAGTTCATCCTGGTCGAAGGCAATTACCTGCTGCTCGACGAGGAGCCGTGGTCTCGGCTGGCGCCGCTGTTCGATTACTCGATCTTCGTCGACGTGCCGCGCAACGAGCTCGAGCGCCGCCTGATGGAACGCTGGCACGAGCATGGCCGCTCCGATGCCGATGCGCGCGCCTGGATCGCCTCCAACGACATGCCGAACATCGAACGCGTGCTGGCTCGGCGCCGGGCGGCCGACCTGGTCATTGGTTAACCTGCTTAATTTTCGGTATTCTTTGACGGGAACCTTAAGAGTTTCGCGCCGTTATGCCTCAGAACCAGTTTGTGTGGCGTGAGGGATTTTGCATGGCAACCAAGGCTAGAAAACCCGCAAAGACGAAACCCGCGAAGGCAACGCAAGCGAAAGCCGGTGCTGGCCCCGCGGTGGCCGAACGCTCAAAAGACGCCAAAGGCGCTTTCGGCAAGGCGGCGCCTAGAAAAGTGGTCCCGGCCGCGAAGACGGCCAGCCCGCGCAAAGCGGCGCCGAACAAAGCCGGTGCCGTTCGAACAGCAGCGAATGTCGCCGCAGGTGCGGTGGTTGCAACCGCCCGCGGGGCCGCCTCGCTTGCCGCCTCCGTGATCGGCAAGGGCAGTTCGAAGGCGAAAGCGAAGTAGCAGGCAGCAGGGCGGCAGTCCGCCTCAAGCCTTTCCCGGAATGGTCAGGCCCTTTTGCACCGCCGGCCGTGCCAGGCCACGCTCCAGCCATGCCGCTACATTGGCGAAATCATCGAAACCGACGAGGTCGCGGGCTTCATAGAAGCCGATCAGGTTGCGCACCCAGCCGAGCAGCGAGATGTCGGCGATGGTGTAGTCGTTGGCCATGATCCATTTGCGGCCCTTCAGCCTGGCGTCGAGCACACCGAGCAGTCGCCGCGATTCGTCGCGATAGCGCTCCAACGGACGCTTGTCGGCGATCTCGCGGCCGGCGAATTTGTGGAAGAAGCCGACCTGGCCGAACATCGGACCGACCGAAGCCATCTGGAAGAACACCCACTGGATCGTCTCGTAGCGGCGCGCGGCGTCCACGGGCATGAGCAGGCCGGTCTTTTCGGCGAGATAGAGCAGGATGGCGCCGGATTCGAACAGGCCGATCGGCTTGCCGTCCGGGCCATTGGGATCGATGATCGCCGGTATCTTGCCGTTGGGGTTGAGCGCCAGGAATTCCGGCGTCCAGCTTTCGTTCTGGCCGATATTGATCCAATGCGGTTCGTAGGGCAGGCCGATCTCTTCCAGGGCGATCGATATCTTCACCCCGTTCGGCGTCGTGGCCGAATAGAGCTGGATCTGGTCCGGGTGCTTGGCCGGCCAGCGCGCGGTAATTGGAAAGGCGGACAGGTCGGCCATGGTGAACTCCTGAATGGGGATGCGCGAAAGCGCGGTGCTGGCGGGTCCGCAAAGAATTAGGCGCGCGGCCGGGTGTGATCAATATGGCGGCGACGGTTTCGCCACGACGGACCGTCAACCGGACCGGACGGAGCGCCACCGCCGGTGGCATTCCGAACCATCGGCAGGTCGTGACCGCTGGGGTGCGGTGGTGACCGCAGGGATGCGGTGGTGACCGCAGGGATCAAACGGCCTTGAAGGCCAGCACCGCGTTGGTGCCGCCAAAGGCAAAGCCGTTGCTGATCGCGGCGCGCACCTTGCGTTCGCGGGCCACATTCGGCGTCACGTCGAGGTCGCAATCGGGATCGGCCTCGCGGAAATTCGCCGTCGGCGGTACGACACCTTCGCGGATCGCCATGACGCAGGCGATCATTTCCAGTCCGCCAGAGGCGCCTAGGCAATGGGCGTGCATCGACTTGGTCGAGGAGACCGACAGCTTGTAGGCGTGCTCGCCGAAGACGCGCTTGATGGCGGTGGTCTCGATCTGGTCGTTGGCCTTGGTGCCGGTGCCATGCGCGTTGAGATAGTCGATGTCCTCGGGATTGAGCCCGGCATCGGCCAGGCAGAAGCGCATCGCGGCTTCCGGGCCCTCGATGGTCGGCGCGACGATGTCGGACGCGTCGGCCGACAGGCCGGTGCCGGCGATTTCGGCGAGGATGGTGGCGCCGCGCGCCGTCGCATGTTCATAGCTTTCCAGGACAGCCATGCCGGCACCCTCGCCCAGCACCAGCCCTTGGCGATCGGCCGAGAACGGCCGGCACGTGTCGGGCGACAGCACGCGCAATGCCTCCCAGCCCTTCAGCACGCCCCAGACCAGCGGCGCATCGGTGCCGCCGGCCACCATGACATCGGCGCGGCCGAGCCTGATCTGGTCGACCGCCGAGGCGATTGCGTGGTTGGCCGACGAGCAGGCCGAAGTGACGCCGAACACGGGCCCACGCAGGCCAAGGTGCATGCTGACCTGGCCGGCGGCGGCACCCGGCATGACCCGGGGCACGGTGAAAATGCCGGCGCGATTCTTGCCCTCGACCAGGATGGCGCGATAGTTCTCCTCGACCGTCTCGAACCCGCAGACGCCGACGCCGACAATGGTTCCCATGCGATAGGTGTTGTCGGCGTGGGGGGCCAATCCGGACTGTTGCAGGGCTTCGCGCGCCGCAATCACCGCCAGCAGGCTGAAACGGTCCATCGACACCAGTTGCTTGCGCTCGATGCCGTGATCGGGCAGCGCCTTGACCTCGCAGCCCGTCCTGACCTTCAGGTCGTGCAGGGAATGATTTTCGATCGGGCCTATCGCCGAGCGGCCGGCGCGCATCTCGCCCCAGATTGCCGGCGCATTGGTGCCGAGCCCGCATAAGCCGCCAAGGCCGGTGATGACGACGCGTTTCAGCATTCGGTCAGGCTTTTTTCGCGATCAGCGCGCGAACGGCCTCGACCATGTCGCCAACGTTCTTCAGATTGCTCCAGGCGTCGACCGTGTTCATCTCGATCTCGATGCCATATTGCTCCTCGAGATCGAAGATGATCTCCGTCAGCTCCAGCGAATGGATGCCGAGCGCCGTCAATTCGGTGGCGGTGGTGATTTCCTCACCGCCCGGCTCGGCATGGGCCTTGATCTTTTCGATGATTTCCGTTGCCAGTTGGTCGGCCATTCGGTTTCTTCCCCACTTTTTCGTTTCCCGACGCCAACTGAACAGCGCCTTTTTGTCCTCGATATCAGGCCGCGATTGTCGCCTTCTACCCCCGCCAAGCATCGCATGACCGCACCAAGGTGGCTCCCTCTATAGAAACGGAAACGCTATCAAGCAACAAGCTATATGTCGACAAAACCGCCGCAGTGCTTAACCTGGCGGCGTGGACACGATCGAATATATGAAGTTTTCAGGCCAACCGGCCCAGCGAGCCGCTGGCTTGGCGCAGCTTGGCTGCGCCAGCATGGATGGCCGCACGCGGCTGCGCCGCCTCTATCAGGACGGCTCCGCCAAGATAAGGCTGCCGGCCGTTTCGGCCGGACCGCTGGAAGCAGTGCTGATCAACACCGCCGGCGGGCTGACCGGCGGCGACCGCCTCGGATGGGACGTGGATGTCGGCGCAAATGCCAGCGCTGCGATAACCACCCAGGCCTGCGAGAAGGTCTATCGCGCCGCGTCCGGCCGCGCCGAGGTGTCGATAAAGCTGACCGTCGGCGAAAACGGCCGTATTGCATGGTTGCCCCAGGAAACCATCGTCTTCGACCGGGCGGCCTTTGCCAGGACATTGGATGTCGAACTTGCCGCAGTGGCCGAGGCGCTGCTGGTGGAGGCAACGGTCTTTGGCCGCCTGGCAATGGGCGAACGTGCCGCGCACGGCAATTTCCACGACCGCTGGCGCGTCCGTGGCAATGGGTCCCTCATCCATGCCGAGGATTTCCGCATCGGACCCGACATCGCCGCGATCCTGGGCCGTCCGGCCGTCGCCGGCGGCGCGATCGCGGTGGCAACGCTGCTGCTGGTGTCGCCACGGGCAGAGGCGCTGCTCGATCCGGTCCGGGAGATCATCGGCGATCAGGGTGGCGCCAGCATCTGGAGCGTAGGGACATCTGGCAAGCTTCTTGCGAGGCTTTACGCCGAGGACGGCTACCAGTTGCGCCGGCGGCTGGTTCCGCTCGTCGGATTGCTCAATGGAGAGGCGGGACTGCCCAAATTATGGTCACTGTGATTCTGTTCGCATCATTTCAGGCAAACGCATGAACCTGACGCCAAGGGAAAAGGACAAGCTGCTGATCGCCATGGCGGCAATCGTGGCACGCAAGCGGCTGGAGCGCGGTGTCAGGCTCAACCATCCGGAAGCGATCGCGCTGATCACCGATTTCGTCGTCGAAGGCGCCCGTGACGGCCGCCCGGTCGCCGAGCTGATGGAGGCAGGGGCGCATGTCGTCAGCCGCGCCCAGGTCATGGAAGGCATCGCCGAGATGATCCATGACGTGCAGGTGGAGGCGACCTTCCCCGACGGCACGAAACTGGTGACCGTGCACGAACCCATCAGGTGAGGAGACCGGAATGCTGGATCTGCGTCCAAACTGCGAATGCTGCGACAAGGACCTTCCGCCGGAGGCGACGGACGCGTTGATCTGCACCTTCGAGTGCACCTTCTGCGCCGACTGCGCGGAAGGCGTGCTGGGTGGCGTCTGCCCGAACTGCGGCGGCAATTTTTCCGCCCGGCCGATCCGTCCCGCCGCGATGCTGAAGAAATACCCGGCTTCGACCAAGCGCGTCCTCAAGGCCGAGGGCTGCGGCCCGCGCAAGGCCGCGTGACCCCTGCGACACCGCAAACGAAAGGCAAGTAGAATGATCCCCGCCAAACGCCTGTGCCTCTCGGCGATCCTGCTCCTGGCCGCCGCCATGCCGGCCTATGCCCATGTCGGCATCGGCACGACGTCCTCCTTCACCGCCGGCTTCATGCACCCGCTCTCCGGCCTTGACCACATGACGGTGATGATCGCGGTCGGACTATGGGCGGCACTCAAGGGCGGCAAGGCGATCTGGGCCTGGCCGGCGTCTTTTGCCGGCGTCATGCTGGTGGGCGGCGCACTCGGCATGCTGCACATGCCGCTGCCGTTCGTCGAGCCGGGCATATTGGCGTCGGTCGTGGCGTTTGGGCTGCTGGTGGCGCTGGCGATCGATCTCCCGGTGTCCACGGGCGCCGTCATCATCGCCCTGTTCGCGCTGTTTCACGGCCATGCCCATGGCACCGAAGTGCCGGAGAATGCCGGCGGGCTCGAATACATGGCAGGCTTTGCCGTCGCCACCGTGCTGCTCCATGCCACCGGCATTGCCGCCGGCCTCAGCCTCGGCCAGAGGTTCCGCGGCCTGGCCCGCATCGCGGGCGCGGCCTGCGCGGCGATCGGCGTCGGCCTTGCCTTCGGCATGGTGTGACATCCAATGATCCCCGGCGAAATCATCCCCGCACAAGGCGACATCGAACTCAACAAGGGCTTGGCGACCATCACCCTGAAAGTCGCCAACAGCGGCGACCGGCCCGTCCAGGTCGGCAGCCACTACCATTTCTTCGAAACCAATGAAGGGCTGAAGTTCGACCGCGAACGGGCACGCGGCATGCGCCTCGACATCGCCGCCGGCACCGCCATGCGCTTCGAACCGGGCCAGGAACGCGACGTCACGCTGGTGCCGCTCGGCGGCAAGCGCGAGGTCTATGGATTCCAGCAGAAGGTGATGGGCAAGCTGTGAGATCGGTGGGATCTCATGCGTGGTGCGCCAAGATGGCGACAGGCTTCGGGGCAAGCGTGAGAGCACACGGTGCTTTCAGCTCAGCCGGGCGGTTTGGCGGCCGCGTAGATGACGATCTTTCCGGGATCGTCGAACTCGACGGCAAGGACGTCCTCGGCCAGCACGCGCCGCGAATCGATGGCATTGAAGAGCAAGGCGTTGGCCTCGATCTCCTTGCGCAGCTCCGCCACATCGTCCTGATGCTGCCGAACCTTGTTCTCGATGACCGGCGGCGGGCCGCCTTCGCTGCGCGCCGCATCGGTGAGGAAGACGATGTCGACCTTGTCGAGCTTGGACGTCTTGCGCACGGTGCTGATGTTCTCACGCGTGCGGTCGATCGCCGAACTGACTTTTCCAATTTCCGCGGTGGCCTTGGCCTCTTCCTGATTGACCTGCGACCCGACGATCCTGTCGACGGTCTCCGGGCTTTCGAGGCTCTGCGCGTTGAGCACCGCCTGGGGGATGCTTGCCGCGAGAAAGGCCGCCGCCGCAAACGCATGCGGCCATCTGGCATCGGGCAGTATCGTGACGGTCATCGCTCGCTTTCGTGGTTCGTTCCAACCTCTGGGAAACGAAACGCTTCCAGCCTTGCCACGGTTCCCTTCACGATGCGCCCGGCGGACCGGATGCCGGCCCGCCAGGCCGGATCGTCAGCTGGCTTTCTTGGTGATCAGGGTCAGCGCGCCATTGGGCTCCATGCTGGCCGCGACCACTTGCGCGGAGGTCATTCCCTTGGCCTCCAGCGCGGATTTGACCTTGGGCGTGGCATCGATCGAGCTGCGCAGTTTCTTCAGGCCGTCATCGCCGCGCTGGGCGATCACCTGGTTGACCTGCGTCTGGGTGTCCTTCGGCAACTCGGTGATGTCGACGATGTTGACGCTCTGGATCGCCGGCGCGGCCTGCTGACCGCCAGGAGCCGGCGCGGCCGGCGCCTGGGCGGGCTGTTGCGCAGGTTGCTGCTGGGCACTGGCGGCGCCCGCCAGCGTCAGGGTGGCGGCGGCTGCAAGAACTATCGCTTTGCGCATGGATCTTCCTTCCATCGATTTGGCAAACGGTCGTTTTGGGGTGACCCCCCAACCTCAACCGCCAAATGGGATCAGAAGGTGTCGCCCAGCGGGTCATTGCATGACCATTGGATGGCGACAATGTGCAAGCCGGCTTCAACCGCACCGCAATTCGGGAGCAATCGCTGATGGCCAGAATCACCCGTGCCGCCTATGCGCAGATGTATGGCCCGACGGTCGGCGACAGGGTGCGGCTTGCCGACACCGAACTCTTCATCGAGGTCGAGAAGGATTTCACCATCCATGGCGAGGAGGTGAAATTCGGCGGCGGCAAGGTCATCCGCGACGGCATGGGCCAGAGCCAGGTTTCCCGCGCCCAGGGCGCGGTCGACACGGTCGTCACCAACGCACTGGTGATCGACGCCAGCGCCGGCATCTTCAAGGCCGATATCGGCCTCCGGGATGGCCGCATCGCCGCGATCGGCAAGGCCGGCAATCCGGACACGCAAGATGGCGTCACCATCATCATTGGCCCCGGCACCGAAATCATCGCCGGCGAGGGCAAGATCCTGACCGCCGGCGGCTTCGACGCGCATATCCATTTCATCTGCCCGCAGCAGATCGAGGAAGCGCTGATGTCAGGCATCACCACCATGCTCGGCGGCGGCACCGGCCCCGCGCACGGCACGCTGGCCACCACCTGCACGCCGGGACCATGGCACATGGCCCGCATGATCCAGTCCTTCGACGCCTTTCCGATGAATATCGGCCTGTCGGGCAAGGGCAACGCCTCGCTGCCGGCGGCATTGGAAGAAATGGTGCTGGGCGGCGCCTGCTCGCTGAAGCTGCACGAGGACTGGGGCACGACGCCGGCGGCCATCGACTGCTGCCTGTCGGTGGCCGATGATCATGACGTGCAGGTGATGATCCACACCGACACACTGAACGAATCCGGCTTTGTCGAAAACACCGTGGCGGCGATCAAAGGCCGCACCATCCACGCCTTCCACACCGAAGGTGCGGGCGGCGGCCACGCACCCGACATCATCAAGGTCTGCGGCCTGCCCAACGTCATCCCGTCCTCGACCAATCCGACGCGGCCCTACACGGTCAACACGCTGGCCGAGCATCTCGACATGCTGATGGTCTGCCATCATCTGTCGCCGTCGATCCCCGAGGACATCGCCTTTGCCGAAAGCCGCATCCGCAAGGAGACGATCGCCGCCGAGGACATCCTGCACGATATCGGCGCCTTCTCGATCATCTCGTCCGACAGCCAGGCCATGGGCCGCGTCGGCGAAGTGGCGATCCGCACCTGGCAGACTGCCGACAAGATGAAGCGCCAGCGCGGTTCACTGCCGCAGGAGACCGGCAACAACGACAATTTCCGCGTCCGCCGCTACATCGCCAAATACACGATCAACCCGGCCATCGCACATGGCCTGTCGAAGGAGATCGGCTCGATCGCGGTGGGCAAACGCGCCGACCTGGTGCTGTGGAACCCGGCATTCTTCGGGGTGAAGCCGGACATGGTGCTGATCGGCGGCATGATTGCCGCCGCCCCGATGGGCGACCCCAATGCCTCGATCCCGACGCCGCAGCCTATGCATTACCGGCCGATGTTCGGCGCCTATGGCAAGGCCAGGACCAACTCGTCGGTGACCTTCGTTTCCAAGGCAGCGCTCGGGTCGGGCCTGCATGGCCGGCTCGGCGTCGACAAGCAGTTCGTCGCGGTGGAAAACACCCGCGGCGGCATCGGCAAGCATTCGATGGTGCTCAACGACGCCACGCCGCATGTCGAGGTCGACCCGGAAACCTACGAGGTCCGGGCCGATGGTGAATTGCTGACCTGCGAGCCGGCAACGGTGCTGCCGATGGCGCAACGGTATTTTCTGTTTTGATGTCAGCGGTTTTGGTTGAAAGTCATGAACTTGGTGAATTGCGTCTGAATCCACAGCGCGTAGTGTGATGCGCAAAAGCGCACGCGCTATGTCCAGTGCGAAGCCAAGATGGTTCGTCAGATTGCCAATCGCATCCGTGCCCCCTGCTTCCAACTTGGAAATTCGGGGCCATTGGAGCAATATAGGCTGCATGAACAAGATTTTTCGCAAACAGCAATTGACGCCCTACGAGGCGGACTATGCTCAGTGGTGCGCCGAGCAAGGCGCGCTGTTGCGCGAAGGTCGTCTGTCCGATCTTGATCGCGAGAATCTCGCCGAGGAGATCGAGAGCTTGGGGCGGAGCGACAAGAGGGAAATTGCGAGCAGGCTTGGCACCTTGATCCTGCATTTGCTCAAATGGGAGTTTCAGCCCGAGCAGCGCAAAACCGGATGGCTGCTCACAATCCGTGAACAGCGATATCGGATTGAAAATCTGCTCGACGAAAGTCCGAGCCTGAAAGCGTATCCGGCGCAGATGCTCGGACGAGAGTTCAAGATAGCAAGGTTAAAGGCGCTGGACGAAACCGGCTTGAGCGATCGCGATTTTCCTGTTGATTGCCCATTTACAATCAGGGAAATTCTGGACCATGGCTATTTTCCAGGCACGCCGTGGTCTTCGGATAAACTTATTCGCGAGTAGCCGCGAAGTGGCCCGTCGCAAATATTTCATCCCGTCGTGAGCATTGTTATTATCCGCCGATGGCCACCGAAATAGCCTCTCCCCACGACATCTTCCCGCATATCCGCATCGTCATGGGCATGGTGATCGGGCTTGGCGTCGCCCGCCTGCTGTCAGGGGTGGCGCGCATCGTCCAGCATCCGGGCCAATACCGGCTCTATCCCGTGCATCTGGCCTGGGTCGCTTCGGTGCTGTTGATGCTGGTGCATTTCTGGTGGTGGGAGTTCGGCCTCTACGCCATCGAAACGTGGACCTTCGGCAAATACCTGTTCATCATCTTCTACGCGATCACGCTGTTCCTGCTGTGCGCGCTGCTGTTTCCGGATTCGATGCTGGACTACACCAGTTACGAGGATTTCTTCTATTCGCGCCGCGCCTGGTTCTTCGGCCTGCTGGCGGCGACCTATCTGCTCGACGTGATCGATACGCTGCTGAAGGGACCGGAGCATTTCGCCCGCTTCGGCAACGAATATCTGTTCCGCACGCCGGTCTTCGTCGCGTTTTGCATCGCCGCGATCCTGGTGCGCGATCGCCGCTTTCACATCGCCTTTGTCACGGCGGCGCTGATCTATCAGATATCGTTCATCCTGCGGCTCTTCGACACGATCGTATGACCAAGGCGCATGGTCTAGAGTTCAGAGGAAAGGCAGAGTCCAACCATGTACAAGGCCGTCGGATCGCGCGGATCCCGGGTCAGCCGCGTCCTCTGGATGCTTGAGGAGCTCGGGGAGCCCTATGAATTCGTCGCGGTTCATCTGCGCTCGCCGGAAGCCTATGCACTCAACCCCTCGGGCAAGGTGCCGATCCTGATCGATGGCGAATTGACGGTGACGGATTCGGCCGCGATCTGCGTCTATCTGGCCGACAAACACGCGGACAAGGGCATGGGCGCCAATCCGGGCATTGCCGGCCGTGCCGAAATGGATTCCTGGATGCATTTCGCGCAGAGCGAGTTCGAGGCGCCGCTGTGGAACAAGCTGCGCCATCGCTTCCTGCTGCCGAAGGAAGTTCGGGTCGATGTCGGTCCCGCCGCGACCTATGATTTCATCTCGGAGCTTCAGGCGCTGGATCGCCGGCTTGGCGACAAGCCCTTCGCGCTCGGCGACCGGTTTTCCGCCGTCGACGTGATGTTGGGCGATATGGGCGGCTGGGCCCGCGCCGGAAAATTCCCGATCGAATCCGAGCGCGTCAACGCCTATTTCGACCGTGTCTTGGCGCGCCCTGCCCGTGCAAAGGCGCAAGCTAACGGAGGCTCCATGAAATGAAGCTCAATCTCAACACCGACTTCACCAAATTCCCACGTGCTGTCTCGGTGCTGCTTGCCGGCATGGCCGGAACCACTGCACCATCGGGCCGTGCGGTTCTGGCCCATGACGAGCGTCATCTGCGCCGTCGCGCCATCGAACTTGCCGACGGCAGCAAGGTGCTGGTGGACCTGCCCGAGCCTGTCGCTCTCAACGACGGCGACCGGCTGGTGCTGGAGGATGGCGGCCATATCGAGATCGTCGCGGCGCAGGAGGACGTCTATGACGTCCGAGCCCGCGACGCCGTGCATCTGACCGAGCTTGCCTGGCATATCGGCAACCGTCACCTCGCGGCGGGCATCGAGGCGGACCGCATCGTCATCCTTAGCGATCATGTCATCAAGGTGATGCTGGAGGGGCTCGGCGCCACCGTGCGCGAGGTCTCCGAGCCGTTCAAGCCGGTGCGCGGCGCCTATTCAGCGCACAGTGGTGCCCATGGTCACGATCACGGCCATCACGCGGAGGCGCATACTCACAGCCACTCGGAGGCGCATTCGCACGCACACGGCGAACAGCATTCCCATTCCCACAGCCATTCCCACGACGGTCACCACCACGACCATGACTGACCAGCCCTCCAACATCGCCCTGCTGCGGCTGATGGCGTGGCTGTCGCCGGCCTTTCCGATCGGTGGCTTTGCCTATAGCCACGGTCTGGAGCGCGCGGTGCATGACGGGCTGGTGGCCGATGCCGCAAGCCTCGCCGGATGGCTGGAAACGCTGGTCGAAATGGGTTCGGGCTGGAACGATGCCGTGCTGTTCGCCGAGAGCTGGCGCCGCGCCCACGACGCCGGCGATCTCGTCGAAGTGGCCGCGCTCGCCGAGGCGCTCGCCGGTTCGCGCGAACGCCACACCGAGACCATGCTGCAAGGTACCGCCTTCATCAAGGCCGCATCGGCCTGGCCCAATCCCGTGCTGGAGCGCTTGCCGGCCGAATGCGCCTATTGCATCGCTGTCGGGACCATCGCCGGCGGCAATGGCATTGCGCTGCGGGACGCGCTGTCCGCCTTCCTGCAAGCCTTCTTCTCCAACCTTGTCCAGGCGGCGATCAGGTTGGGTGTCGTCGGCCAGACGGAGGCAACAGTGCTGCTCGCCGGCTTCGAGCCGCTGGCCCTGGCAACCGCTGCCCGCGCCGCCAGTTCCTCGCTCGACGATCTCGGCGGCTGTGCCTTCGTCTCCGATGTCATGGCGATGAAGCACGAAACCCAATATTCGCGGCTGTTCCGCTCATGATCGTTCTCGCCTTCGTCCTTTCATTCGTCCTGCTGCTGATCACGGCGCTGCATGTCTATTGGGGCATTGGCGGCATCTGGCCGGGCAGGGATGCCAGGTCATGCGCGCATGCCGTCGTCGGTTTTCGCGGCGTCGATGAGATGCCGACGCCGTTTGCCAGCTTCGCCGTTGCCGCCTGTCTCGCCCTGGCAACGTTGTGGCCGCTGGCGCTGATTGGCTTTTTCGCATCGCCCTTCCCAAGGGAAGGCCTCGCCGCCACCGCGCTGCTCATCGGGCTGGTGTTTGTCGGGCGCGGCATTGCCGGCTTCACGCCCTGGTGGCGCCGGCTGACCCCCGAGCAGCCCTTCGCGCGGCTCGATATAAGCTATTATTCGCCGCTGTGCCTGTTGATCGGGCTCGGCTTCGCAGTCCTTGCCATCACGGAGTTCCCGACATGACCCAGGCTAACGGTCCCCTTCGCATCGGTATTGGCGGCCCCGTCGGCTCGGGCAAGACGACGCTCACCGAAAAACTCTGCAAGGCGCTGCGCGATGAATTCTCCATCGCGGTCGTCACCAACGACATCTACACCAGGGAAGACGCCATGATGCTGGCGCGGCTGCAGGCGCTGCCGGAGGACCGCATCGTCGGTGTCGAGACTGGCGGCTGCCCGCACACCGCCATCCGCGAGGATGCCTCGATCAATCTGCAGGCGATCGCCGAGCTCAACCGGAAGTTTCCCGATCTCGATATCATCTTCATCGAATCCGGTGGCGACAACCTTGCCGCCACCTTCTCGCCGGACCTTGCCGACCTGACGCTCTACGTCATCTCGGTCTGCCAGGGCGAAGAAATCCCGCGGAAGGGCGGGCCGGCGATCACCCGCTCCGATTTCCTCATCATCAACAAGAGCGACCTGGCGCCCTATGTGAACGTCAACCTCGACGTGATGGAGAGCGACGCCGGCCGCATGCGCGGCAAGCGCCCGTTCGGCTTCACCGACCTGTCGCGCGGCAAAGGGCTGCAGGAGGTCATCGATTTCATCGTCGAGCATGGCGGGCTGAGGGCCGGCACTGCCGCCAGTACGGCGGCCTGACCGGCAGCCGCCTCTTCCTGCACCAACCGAAACCCGTTGCGGGCGGACGTGGGTCGCGGCATTCTTGGCAAAACCGGAGGATTTTCGATGAGCATCGCCCGCCTGAAGAAGGAACCGCTGACCAACCTGCCGTTCTACGAAGAGCGCGTCGATCTCGCCTGCGCCTTCCGCTGGACGGCGCGGCTCAACATGCATGAGGCGGTGGCCAACCATTTCTCGCTGGCGGTCAACGAGGACGGCACGCAATTCCTGATGAACCCCAACCAGGTGCATTTCTCGCGTATCAAGGCGAGCGACCTTTTGATGATCGACGCTAACGATCCCGACACGCTCACGGGGCCGAACGCGCCCGACCCGACGGCCTGGGGCCTGCACGGCGCCATCCATCGCAATGTCCGCCACGCGCGCTGCGTCATGCATGTCCATTCTATCCACGCCACGGTGCTGGCCTCGCTCGCCGATTCCCGCCTGCCGCCGATCGACCAGAATTCGGCGATGTTCTTCAACCGCCATGTCGTCGACGCCCATTATGGCGGGCTGGCCTTCGAGGACGAGGGCGAACGCTGCTCGCAGCTTCTGACCGACCCCAAGGTCAAGGTGATGGTGATGGGCAATCACGGTGTGCTGGTCATCGGCGATACCGTGGCCGATGCCTTCAACCGCATGTTCTATTTCGAGCGCGCCGCCGAGACCTATATCAAGGCACTATGGACCGGCCGGCCGCTGCGCACGCTGTCCGACGCGATCGCCGAGAAGACGGCGAGCGAAATGGACGACTATCCCGGCCAGGCCGAGCGCCATCTCAGCGAACTGAAGGCGATCCTCGACGAGCAGGAACCGGTCTACCGGAACTGAGCCTCTGAGAAATCAGAGCCTAAGCTCTCTGCGTAGCTCCTCGGCGCTGTTGATGACGACGGCGCCGGGCGGTCCTTCCATCGGCTTCTCCGGCCAGAAGATCGTCTTCATGCCCGCCGCCAGTCCCGCCAGGGCGCCCGGCCAGCTGTCGTCGATCGCCACGGCGTGCGCGGGATCGACATCGGCGAGATAGGCGGCGCGCAGGAAGGGTTCGGCGTGCGGCTTGCCTTCGCGTACGTCGTTGCGGCTGATCGTCTTCATGCCCGGATAGGTCAGCCCGACCATGCGCAGATTGGCATCGACGATCATCCGGTCCGAATTGGACACCACGGCCTGCGCCACGCCCTTTGCCCGCAACTCGTTGAAAACCTCGATCGCGCCGGGGCGCGGCTGCAAGCTTTCGACAAGCGGCAGATAGTGTTCGTATTTGTGGACGATCCATTCGTCGAAGGGAAGGTCCAGGCCGAACTCGTCGCGCATCATCTCGTAGACCGGCCAGGCGGCAACGCCGAGCACCCGCTCATGCAAATCATCAGGCGGTATCAGACCGGCATTGCGCATCGCCGCCACGAGGGCTGCCTCATGCAGTGGTTCGCTGTCGACCAGCGTGCCATCCATGTCCCAGAAAACCGCTTTCGGTGTCATGCAGCGCTCCTTTTTTCGATCCCTTAAAGGGTTTGCGCCGGGAGATAAACCTTCGAGGCGGCAGAACGCGGCTCCGGCCGGCAACCGACGCCGCAATGCTTCTCCGCCCAGACATTGGTGGATGCAAAATCCGGGTTGGACAGACGCAGGCATTTGCCCTTTCGATTGACAATTGCACAGCAGGCAGTTCCCTGCGAAACTAGGCATGGACCGCCTCGATGACCGGCGGCCTCGGGGAGGCAGGACGTGAATACGCGGCAGGATGGCGGCAACAACAGGCTGGACGACGCGGCGCGCGCCGGGTGGCTTTACTATGTTGCCGGCAACACACAGGACCAGATCGCTGCGACGCTCGGCATATCGCGGCAGACCGCGCAGCGGCTGGTGTCTCTGGCGGTGTCGGAAGGGCTGATCAAGGTGCGCGTCGACCATCCGATCGCCAACTGCCTGGACCTCGCGGCCCGGCTCAAGTCGCGTTTTGCGCTCGACCTGGTCGAGGTGGTGCCGAGCGACCCGAATTCATCCTCCACCACCATCGGTATCGCCGAGGCCGCCGCCGCCGAGATCGAGCGCCGGCTGCGGTCACCGACGCCGATCGTCATGGGCATCGGCACCGGGCGCACGCTGAAGGCGGCGATCGAACAGCTGCCGCCGATGGAATGCCCGCAGCACAAGGTGGTGTCGTTGACCGGCAACATCTCGCCGGACGGCTCGGCCGCCTTCTACAACGTCATCTTCACCATGGCCGACAGGGTCAAGGCGCGCTCCTTTCCGATGCCGCTGCCGGTTATCGCCTCCTCGCCGCAGGAGCGCGAGATGCTGCTCAACCAGCCGATGATCCAGCCGACGCTGGCGCTGGCAGCCGAGGCCGACGTCACCTTCATCGGCATCGGCGATCTCGGCCCGAAGGCGCCGCTCTACGAGGACGGCTTCATTTCAGAAAGCGAGCTGAAAGCCCTGCAGAAGGCTGGCGGCATCGCCGAGATCGTCGGCTGGGTGTTCGATCGCGAAGGCCGCATGATCGAGGGCATCACCAATGACCGGGTGTCGTCGGCATCGCTGCCGTCGCGTGAGAAATCGCTGGTCATTGCGCTGGCCATGGGCGAGCGCAAACTGCCGGGTATCCTGGCGGCCGTGAACCGCCGGCTGGTCAACGGGCTCATCACCGACGAGCGGACGGCAGCCGCGCTGCTGGCCAGCATCTGACTGGAACCCGCCGCGAGCGATTTGCGATAAAGAGAGCAATGCTATCCGTGCCGCCCGAAAGGGTCGTTGCCGTCAAGGAAACCGAGGTCGCGCTGTAGATGCGGCGACAGGTCCCTGATGTCGAGATGTGCCTTTTTTCGGCTCGCAAACCAGCCGAATCCGTCCGCGAGCCACGAAATCCAGCGATGATCGGGGGCGGGAGTGCATTTTTGCTGTGCCATGGTCATGATCGTCAACCTTCGCTATCCTGGACCCGAATGACGGGTTGACGCTGAATGTCGGTCTTGCCGGCCGCCTTTGCCAATCGAACGTCGATAAGGACCCATAAGGAGGCTTTATGCCGGACCTCAGCTCGCGGCAGGTTTCGCAGCTTCCGCCGTTGCAGGCGATCCGGGTGTTCGAAGCGGTGGCGCGGCACCTTTCCTTCACCAAGGCGGCCGAGGAGCTCGCCATGACGCAAGCGGCGGTCAGCTATCAGATCAAGGTGCTGGAGGAACGGGTCGGCGCGCCGCTTTTCCTGCGGCGGCCGCGCCAGATCGCACTCACCGAGGCCGGACAGCGCCTCGCGCCGGCGGTCAGCGAGGCCTTCGCCATCCTTGGCCAGGCCTATGCCGCGGCGCGCGGCGGCGCGGATGGCGTGCTGTGCGTCACCACCGTGCTGACCTTCGCCTCGAACTGGCTGGCGCACCATCTGGGCTCGTTCCAGATCGCTCATCCTTCGCTCGCCGTGCGGCTCGAAACGTCGAGCCGGCTGACGGATTTCGCCCGCGAGGATGTCGACCTCGCCATCCGGTCGGGCGGCGGCAAATGGCCGGGGCTGGAAGCCTACAAGCTGCTCGATGCCGATTTCACGCCGATGCTGAGCCCGAAGCTCGCGGCAAGCATCGGCGGCGTCAGGGAACCGGCGGACCTGTTGCGGCTGCCGATCCTCGATCCCGGCGACATCTGGTGGACGCAATGGTTCGAGGCTGCCGGCGTGCACTCGCACGATCTCGCCAAGCGGCCCGGCAGCAGCATGGGCGCACAGGCCTATGAGGCCAATGCCGCGATCGCCGGTCATGGCGTGGCGATCCTGACCCGGGCGCTGTTCAAGGCGGAACTCGCCGACGGCCGCCTGATCCAACCCTTCGACCTCGTCGGCGACGATGGCCACGCCTACTGGCTGGTCTATCCGGAGGCACGGCGCAACGTGCCGAAGATCCGCGCCTTCCGCGACTGGCTGCTGGCCGAAATAGCCTGCTGACTGGCAAGGTGCATCGCTTCGAAGCGAAGTTCCGCGACGCGTCTTCATGCATGCCGTTCAAAATGCCGGTCGTTTTGGCCTCCGGATCCGATCGGGCTGCGCGACCTCTGAATTATGAGAGGCAGCAGGCAGCCTGCCCGGCTATTTCCTCCACTCCATATCCGGCCAGCGTCGTCGAGTGCTGCGCTGCAGCATCGAATCTGGCTTGACATAATATGGAACTTAATGAGTAATTGCTCACAGCCAAGGCAAATGCTCATCTTGGTCCATGGGAGGAATTTGATGAAACTTCGTACGCTCATCCTGGGCTTGTGCTCGACCAGCGCGCTGGCGTTCGCTGCGCACGCCGAATCCATCACCATCGCCACCGTCAACAATGGCGATATGGTCCGCATGCAGAAGCTGACCGACGACTTCACCAAGGCAAACCCCGACATCCAGCTCAACTGGGTGACGCTCGAGGAAAACGTGCTGCGCGAGCGCGTCACCACCGACATCGCCACCAAGGGCGGCCAGTACGACGTGATGACGATCGGCACCTACGAGGTTCCGATCTGGGCCAAGCAGAGCTGGCTGTTGCCGCTCGACAAGCTCGGCGACGACTACGACGCCAAGGACATCATTCCGGCCATCGCCGGCGGCCTGTCGGTCGACGGCAAGCTCTATGCCGCGCCCTTCTACGGCGAAAGCTCCTTCGTCATGTACCGCAAGGACCTGATGGACAAGGCCGGGCTGAAGATGCCCGACGCGCCGACCTGGGACTTCATCAAGCAGGCAGCCGACAAGATGACCGACCGCGCCAATGGCGTGAACGGCGTGTGCCTGCGCGGCAAGGCCGGCTGGGGCGAGAACATGGCCTTCCTGACCGCCATGTCGAACTCCTTCGGCGCGCGCTGGTTCGACGAGAACTGGAAGCCGCAATTCGATCAGCCCGAATGGAAGAACACGCTGCAGTTCTATGTCGACCTGATGAAGGCCGACGGCCCCGAGGGCGCGTCCTCCAACGGCTTCAACGAAAACTTGGCGCTGTTCCAGCAGGGCAAGTGCGGCATGTGGATCGACGCCACGGTCGCGGCGTCCTTCGTCTCCGATCCAAAGGCCTCACAGGTCGCCGACAAGGTCGGCTATGCGCTGGCCCCGGACAATGGGCTGGGCAAGCGCGGCAACTGGCTGTGGGCCTGGTCGCTGGCCATTCCCGCCGGTACGCAGAAGGCTGACGCCGCCGAGAAGTTCGTCTCCTGGGCGACCAGCAAGCACTATGCCGAGCTCGTCGCATCGAAGGAAGGCTGGGCCAATGCTCCTCCCGGAACGCGCTCCTCGCTCTATGCCAATGCCGACTACCAGAAGGCAGCTCCGTTCGCCAAGATGACGCTGGACTCGATCAACGCGGCCGACCCGACGCATCCGACCGTCAAGCCGGTGCCCTATGTCGGCGTGCAGTTCGTCGCCATCCCTGAATTCCAGGGCCTTGGCACCACTGTCGGCCAGCTGTTCTCGGCGGCTCTCGCCGGCCAGTCGAGCGTCGACGATGCCCTGAAGCAGGCCCAGGACGCCGCCACCGCGACGATGACCGAAGGCGGTTATATCAAGTAGGCTCCTCCCGGTGCCGAATGCCGGTCGCGCATCATGGCCGGCAATGGCCGCCCGAGTCCCAGTTCGGGCGGCCATCTTCAAAATCCTGGAATTTCTGGCGCAACTCTAAAATCCAGCTGACCTTTGGAGGGTGACCGTCATGGCTACTCAGCAGACCCGTTCGCTTGCCCGTTTCATGATGGCGCCATCTGTCGTCCTGCTCCTGGTCTGGATGGTCGTCCCACTGGCACTCACGCTTTGGTTCTCCTTCCAGCAGTACAATCCGCTCAATCCGATCCGCGACGGGTTCGTCGGCGTCTCCAACTACGCGCTGTTCTATTCCAATCCAGCCTTCCTGCAGTCGATCCTCAACACGCTGGTGCTTGTGATCAGCGTGCTTCTGATCACGGTGATCGGCGGCATCCTTTTGGCGCTGCTGATCGACCAGCCGATGTGGGGGCAAGGGATTGTCCGCATCCTCGTCATCTCGCCGTTCTTCGTCATGCCGCCGGTGGCCGCATTGGTCTGGAAGAACATGATCATGCATCCGCAATACGGGGTGTTCGCCGATATAGCGCGATTCTTTGGGGCTCAGCCGATCGACTGGTTCGGGCAGCATCCGATGACGGCGATCATCATCATCGTCGCCTGGCAATGGCTGCCTTTCGCGACGCTGATCCTGCTGACCGCCCTGCAGTCGCTCGACGGTGAGCAGAAGGAGGCCGCCGAGATGGACGGCGCCGGCTTCATCAGCCGCTTCATCTACCTGACGCTGCCGCACATGTCGCGCGCGATCACCGTCGTCATTCTGATCCAAACGATCTTCCTTTTGTCGGTCTATGCCGAGATCCTGGTCACCACCAATGGCGGCCCGGGATACGCCTCCACCAACCTGCCCTTCCTGGTCTACCAGAAGGCATTGCTGGAATTCAAAATCGGCCAGGCATCCGCCGGCGGTGTGATCGCCGTCATTCTCGCCAACATCGTTGCCTTCTTCGCCATGCGCGCCGTCGGCAAGAACCTGGACAAGTAAGGGAGGATACGATGGCACGCTCAGTCACCACCCAGCACAAGACGATCGCGACCGTTGCGGCCTGGATTGTCGCCCTGCTGATCTTCTTCCCGATCCTCTATACGATCATCACCTCGTTCAAGTCGGAACAGGAGGCGATCCAGGGCTTCAACCTGATCCCATCAGGAACATTCGAGAGCTATACCGAGGTCCAGGCGCAGAGCGGCTACTTCAAATTCTTCTTCAATTCGGTGCTGCTCTCGGTCGGCTCGACCATCCTGGCCTTGCTGGTCGCCATTCCGGCGGCATGGTCGATGGCTTTCTCGCCGACCAAGCGGACCAAGGACATCCTGATGTGGATGCTGTCCACCAAGATGATGCCGGCGGTCGCCGTGCTGTTCCCGATCTACCTGATCTTCCGCAATCTCGGACTGCTCGACAGCCGCATCGGCCTGATGGTCATGCTGATGCTGATCAACCTGCCGATCGTGGTGTGGATGCTCTACACCTACTTCCGCGAAATCCCGGGCGAGATCCTGGAAGCGGCACGCATGGACGGCGCATCGCTGTGGAACGAGATCGTCTATGTGCTGACCCCGATGGCGGTGCCCGGCATTGCCTCGACCATGCTGCTCAACATCATCCTGGCCTGGAACGAGGCGTTCTGGACAATCCGGCTGACCACCACGGACGCTGCTCCGCTGACCGCCTTCATCAGTTCGTTCTCCAGTCCGCAAGGCCTGTTCTGGGCCAAGCTTTCGGCGGCCTCGACACTGGCCATCGCGCCGATCCTGATCATGGGCTGGTTCAGCCAGAAGCAGCTGGTGCGCGGCCTGACATTTGGCGCCGTCAAATAATGGCGATGCGGTGAAATAACCGGATTTGCCCGAAGCAATCGGCAGGAAAATAACCCCTCGGGGAGGAAACCATGGGAAACATCACGCTCAAGAACGTCTCCAAATCCTTTGGATCGACGTCCATCATCCCCGGTCTCGACCTGGTCATCGAGAATGGCGAGTTCGTCGTCTTCGTCGGTCCGTCCGGTTGCGGCAAGTCCACGCTGCTGAGGCTGATCGCTGGTCTCGAAGACACCAGCGGCGGTACCATCAACATCGATGGCCGCGATGTCACCGGCGAGGCGCCGGCCAAGCGCAAGCTCGCCATGGTGTTCCAGTCCTACGCGCTCTACCCGCACATGACCGTGGCCAAGAACATCGCCTTCCCGCTGAAGATGGCGGGCGAGGACCAGGCCACCATCGACAAGAAGGTGAAGGACGCGGCGCGCGTGCTCAACCTCACCAACTATCTCGAACGCCGGCCCGGCCAGCTCTCGGGCGGCCAGCGCCAGCGCGTCGCGATCGGCCGCGCCATCGTGCGCCAGCCATCGGCCTTCCTGTTCGACGAGCCGCTGTCCAACCTCGACGCCGCACTGCGCGGGACGATGCGGCTGGAAATCAGCGAACTGCATCATCAGCTCAAGACCACGATGATCTATGTCACCCACGACCAGGTCGAAGCCATGACCATGGCCGACAAGATCGTGGTGCTCAACGCCGGCAACATCGAGCAGGTCGGCTCGCCGATGGAGCTCTACAAGACGCCGCGCAACCTTTTCGTCGCCGGCTTCATCGGCTCGCCGAAGATGAACCTCATCGAAGGCGCACCGGCGGCCAAACATGGCGCCAAGACCGTCGGCATCCGTCCCGAGCACATGGAAATCTCGACCACGGCGGGCGAATGGAAGGCGACCGTCGGCGTCGCCGAGCATCTGGGATCGGACACGTTCCTCCATGTCCAGGCCGATGGCGTCGGGCCGCTGACGGTGCGCGCCGACGGCGAACTGGCGGTTCATCACGGCGACACCATCTATCTCACGCCCGACAAGGCCAAGCTGCATCGCTTCGGCGCCGACGGAAAGGCAATGGTGCAGTGAGGTTGAACGGCAAATCGGCGCTGATCACGGGTTCGGCCCGTGGCATCGGCAGGGCCTTCGCTGAAGCCTACGCGCGCGAAGGCGCTGCCGTGGCGATTGCCGACATCAACCTGGAAGCTGCGCAGAAGACAGCCGCCGAGATCGGTGCCAAAGCCTACGCCGTGGAACTCGATGTCACGGACCAGTCCTCCATCGACGCGGCGGTGAAGGCGGTCGAGACCAGGACCGGCGGCCTCGATATATTGATCAACAACGCCGCCTTGTTCGACCTTGCGCCGATCGTCGAGATATCGCGGGCAAGCTACGAGAAACTGTTCTCCGTCAATGTCGCCGGCACGCTGTTCATGCTGCAGGCGGCGGCCCGCTCGATGATCGCGCGGGGCAAGGGCGGCAGGATCATCAACATGGCGAGCCAGGCCGGGCGGCGCGGCGAGGCCCTTGTCGGCGTCTATTGCGCCACCAAGGCCGCCGTCATCTCGCTGACCCAGTCGGCCGGGCTCGACTTGATCAAGCACCGCATCAACGTCAACGGCATCGCGCCTGGCGTCGTCGACAGCGATATGTGGGACCAGGTCGATGCGTTGTTCGCCAAATACGAGAACCGGCCCAAGGGCGAGAAAAAGAGACTGGTCGGCGAAGGCGTGCCATACGGCCGCATGGGCAGACCGGAGGATCTCGCCGGCATGGCCGTGTTCCTGGCCAGCGACGAGGCCGAATACATCGTCGCCCAGACCTACAATGTCGATGGCGGCCAGTGGATGAGTTGAGGGGGGACGGCCTCTTCTTCCCGTACCTCCGCGGGGAGAGGAGGCCGACAGTCCGGTGAGAGGCGAGCCTTCATCCGATGATGCGCCGCCCTCGCCTTTGCCCTCCCCGTAGAAGACGGGGAGGGGAGCGTAACGAAGGCCGGAGCCCGGCCAAAGGGTAAAGCAGATGACCGTGAAACTCTCTTCCTCCAATCTCGCCAGGCTTCCGGCCAACGTCGCCGGACCGAAATACGACCGTTCGAAGCTCAAGGCCGGCATCGTGCATTTCGGCGTCGGCAATTTCCATCGCTCGCATCAGGCCGTCTACCTCGACGATTTGTTCAATGCGGGCATCGGCCATGACTGGGCGCTGGTCGGCGCCGGCGTGTTCGACGGCGAGAAAATCGGCCGCGGCAAGCTGGAAGAGCAGGACTGGCTGACCACGGTGGTCGAGCAGGATGAAGGTCACATGAGCGCCCGCGTCACCGGCGCCATGATCGACTTCCTGGTGCCGGGCGACGCGGCCGGCATCATCGAGAAGCTGGCCGACCCGGCGATCAAGATCGTTTCACTGACCATCACTGAAGGCGGCTATTTCATCGACCCGGCGTCCGGCGTCTTCAACCCGGCCCATCCCGACATCGTCGCCGACGCGCAACCGGGCGCCACGCCGAAGACGGTGTTCGGCATCATCCTCGCCGGCCTGATGCGCCGCCGCGACGACGGCATCGTGCCGTTCACCGTGATGTCTTGCGACAACATCCCCCACAATGGCCACGTCACGTCGGATGGCGTCATTGGCCTGGCCCGCCTGATCGACGAGGATCTGGCGGCCTGGGTCAGCGAGCATGTCGCCTTCCCGAACGGCATGGTCGACCGCATCACGCCCGCCACCACCGATCGCGAGCGCGGCATCCTGGCCAAGGACTTTGGCGTCGAGGACGGCTGGCCGGTGTTCTGCGAGCCGTTCCGGCAGTGGGTGCTGGAAGACCATTTCACCGATGGTCGTCCGCCGCTGGAAAAGGTCGGCGTGCAATTCGTCAGGGATGTCGCGCCCTACGAGCTGATGAAGATCCGCATCCTCAATGGCGGCCACGCCACCATCGCCTATCCGGCCGGGCTGATGGACATCCATTTCGTCCATGAGGCGATGCAGGAGCCGCTGGTGCGCGGCTTTCTCGACAAGCTCGAGCACGACGAGATCATTCCAACCGTGCCGCCGGTGCCGGACACGGTGCTGGAGGACTACTACCAGCTCATCGAGAAGCGCTTCTCCAACCCGAAGATCGGCGACACGGTGCGCAGGCTCTGCCTCGATGGCTCCAACCGCCAGCCGAAATTCATCATACCGACTATCGCCGACCGGCTGAAGGCCGGAAAGGGCGTCGCGGGTCTGGCGCTGGAATCGGCGCTTTGGTGCCGCTACTGCTTCGGCACGTCGGACAGCGGCGCCGTCATCGAGCCCAACGACCCGAGCTGGGACCGGATGCAGGCAACCGCCAAGGCGGCAAAGGACGCGCCCGCCGCCTGGCTTGCCATGGAGGATATCTATGGCGATGTCGGCCGCGCGACGGCGTTCGTCGAGGCCTTTGCCCATGCACTCAACGTGCTGTGGGCGAATGGCGCGCGCGCCACGCTGACACGCTACATCGCCGGCAAGCTCTGAGAGCCACTCGACGCCATGACGCCTGAATTGGTCATCTTCGACTGCGATGGCGTGCTGGTCGACAGCGAGGCACTCTCCGTTTCGGCGCTGCTCGGCATGATCGCACTGGCCGGCGGCAATGTCGGCGAGGACGCCGCCTACGAGCATTTCCTGGGCAAGAGCATGAAAAGCGTGCGCGAGATCCTCGGCCGCGACTTCGGTCTGGAGATCAGTGACCAGCATCTCACGGCCATGCGCGTCGACCTGATGCGAAAATTCCGTGAGGAGCTGAAGCCGATCCCTGGCATCAGCGAGGTGCTGCCGAAGCTCGGCCTGCCGTTCTGCGTCGCCTCCTCGGGCACGCTGGAACGCATCCGCTACGCGCTCGACGTCACCGGCCTGCTCGGGCTGTTGGAGCCGCATCTGTTCAGCGCCGCCATGGTGGCCAAGGGAAAGCCGGCGCCCGACCTTTTCCTGCATGCCGCCGCCAGCATGCGGGCGCATCCGCGCAAATGCCTGGTCATCGAGGACAGTCCGGCGGGCATCGCGGCAGCGCGGGCGGCGGGCATGCGCGTGTTTGCCTTCACCGGGGGCGCGCATGCCGGCAACCCCGCACTGAAAGCGCGGCTTGCGTCGAGTGAACCGGACTTTATATTCGCTGACATGCTGCAATTGCCCGATCTGATTGCAGGCCTGGGAGCGAGAGTTAGAGCATCTTGACGAAACAGTTTGTTTGCGCGGTCGATGTCGGCACCGGGAGCGCCCGCGCGGGCATTCTCGACACCAGTGGCACCTTGCTCGGCCGCGCCGAGCGACCGATCGCCATGCACCAGCCGAAGGCCGATCACGCCGAGCACGATTCGCGCGATATCTGGTCGGCCGTCTGCGCCGCCGTGCGTGCGGCGCGCGAAAAGGCCGGCGTTGCCGCTGAGGATATTGTCGGCATCTCGTTTGATGCCACCTGCTCACTGGTGGTGCGCGACCGGCAGGGCGGTCAGCTCAGCGTTTCGACCACGGGCGACAAGCGTTGGGATACCATCGTCTGGCTCGACCACCGCGCCATCGCCGAAGCCGACGAATGCACGGCGAGCGGCCACGAGGTGCTCAACTATATCGGCGGCGTCATGTCGCCGGAAATGGCGACGCCGAAGCTTATGTGGCTGAAGCGCAACCTGCCGAGGACATGGAATGAAGCCGGCTATCTATTCGACCTCACTGACTTCCTGACCTGGCAAGCGACGGGATCTCTGGCCCGATCGCAATGCACGCTGACGGCCAAGTGGACTTATCTGGCGCATGAGGAGACAGCCTGGCAGCGCGATTTCTTCGCGCTCGTCGGCCTCGACGATCTCTTCGAGCACGGCAATCTGCCCGAGCGGGCGAGCCCCGTGGGCGGCTACATCGGCTCGCTGACGGCACAAGCAGCAGACGAGCTCGGCCTCACCGAAAAATGCCGGGTCGGCGCCGGGGTCATCGATGCCTATGCCGGCGCGCTTGGCGTGCTGGGCGGCTTTGCCGGCGACGAGCAGAATATCGGGCGGCATCTGGCGCTGATCGCCGGCACGTCCTCCTGCGTCATGGCGATGTCGCCCGACCCGCAGCCTTTCGCGGGCGTCTGGGGGCCTTACTACGGCGCGGCGCTGCCAAAGCTGTGGTTGTCGGAAGGCGGCCAGTCGGCGACCGGCGCCCTGCTCGACCACATCATCCGCTGGCATGGCGCCGGCGGCGAGCCGGACGCAGCCATGCATGCCAGGATCGCCAAGCGTGTCGCCGAACTGCGCGCCGCCGAAGGTGACAATCTTGCCGTAAGGCTGCACGTGCTGCCGGACTTTCACGGCAACCGCTCGCCGCTCGCCGACCCACATGCCGTGGGCGTGGTCAGCGGACTGACGCTGGATTCCTCCTTCGACAGTCTGTGCAAGCTATACTGGCGCACCGCCGTCGGTATCGCGCTCGGCGTGCGCCATGTGCTGGAGGCGCTGAACGAGAACGGCTATCTGATCGACACGCTGCATGTCACCGGCGGCCACACCAAGAACCCGCTCCTGATGGAGCTCTATGCCGACGCCACAGGCTGCACGGTGGTCGAGCCGCTGGCGGACGAGGCGGTGCTGCTCGGCACCGGCATGGTGGCGGCGACCGCGGCTGGGCTTTTCCCCGACCTCAACGCCGCCTGCCTCGCCATGCAGCAAGGCGGCAAGACGCGTGCCGCCAACCCGGCCGCCGGCGCCCGTTTCGATCGCGATTACCGGATTTTCCTGGAGATGCATCGGCAGCGGCAGGCGCTCGACGCGATCCGGTAGAACGCGCCCTACCGTGCCAGCAAGGACAGGCCGGATTTGGCATCGAACAGATGCATGTTCGATTCGTCGAACGTATAGCGGACATCGCTGCGGACAACGGGACAGGCGCGGCTTGATACCAGTGCGCTGATCTCCTTGCCGCCGAGAGCGAACGTCACCAGCGCATCATTGCCGTGGAATTCGATGAGATCGGCGGTTCCGGCCAGGACATTTTCGGAGCGCTCGGCTGCCGCGATCCTCAGATCGGGAGGCCGGATCCCAAGCACCGCCTGCTCGCCATGCTGAAGCTTGAAGCGCGAGCCATCGACGGTGAAGACAGTCGCGCCATTGGTCAGCGTCCAGCCATTGCCTTTCCGGCCCACCGTCACATCGATGAAATTCATGTTCGGCGTTCCGATGAAGCCGGCAACGAACAGATTGCCCGGCCGCTCGTAGATTTCCGCTGGCGAGCCGATCTGCTCGATCCTCCCGTCGCGCAGCAGCACGATACGGTCGGCGAGCGTCATCGCCTCGAGTTGGTCGTGGGTGACGTAGACGGTGGTGGTGTTCAACGACTGGTGCAGCCTAGCGATCTCGACGCGCATGTGGTTGCGCAGCTTGGCATCGAGATTGGACAGCGGCTCGTCGAACAGGAACACCTTCGGCGTCTTGATCATGGCACGGGCAATGGCGACGCGCTGTTGCTGGCCGCCGGACAGTTCGGCGGGCTTGCGGCCGAGATAGGGGTCGAGACCCAGCGTCTTCGAGACCGCCTCGACGCGCTTCTGTATCTCGGCCTTCGGCACCTTCTGCCGCTTCAGGCCGAAGGCGATGTTGTCGAAGATCGTCATGTGCGGGTAGAGCGCGTAGTTCTGGAACACCATGGCGATGCCGCGATCGCCGGGATCGAGGTCGTTGACCACCTTGCCGCCGATCGAGACCTCGCCGCCGCTGATGTCCTCCAGGCCGGCCAGCATCCTGAGCAGGGTCGACTTGCCGCAACCGGATGGGCCGAGGAAAACGACGAACTCGTGATCCTCGATGGCGAGGTTCAGGTCGCGGATGACTGACGTGGCGCCGTAGGATTTGTCGACATGGGAACAGACGATCGCGGACATGGTCTGGTCAGGCCTTCTCGCTCGAAATCAGGATCTGCAGCTTGACGTCTTCCGGCTTGCCCGCCGCTGCCCGCTCGAACGCCGCGATGCTGTCGGAGAAATCATAGGTGCCAGTGATCAGCGGATTGAGGTCGACCTTGCCCGATGCGATGAGCTGCAAGGCGCGGTCGAAGATATTGGCGTAGCGGAACACCGTCTCGATGCGCACTTCCTTCGATATGGCCGCCGGCACGTTGAGCAACACAGGCTCCACCGGCAGCCCGACCAGCACCACCGCGCCGCCGGGGCGCACGACGTCGAACAGATTGGTGAACGCCTTTGGGCTGCCGCTGGCCTCGAAGACGATATCGGCTCCCCAATTGTCGGTCGCTGCCGCCACCGCATCGGCCAGCGACCGTTCGCCGATATTGACCGGGACGATACCGGGATAGCGCCCCGCGATTTCGAGCTTGGGGGCGGAGAAGTCGGAAATCAGCACTTTCGAGCAACCGCCGGCGAGAGCCGCCAACGCGATCATGATGCCGATCGGGCCGCAGCCGACGACGACGGCGACGTCGCCCGGAACGATGCGCGCGCGGGCGGCCGCCTGCATGCCGATGGCGAAAGGTTCGACCATCGCGCCTTCGGCGAAGGAGACATTGTCCGGCAGCCTGTAGGTGAACGCCGCCGGATGGACGGCTTCAGGGGCGAGAATGCCATGCACCGGCGGCGTCGCCCAGAAGGTGACGTCCGGGTCGACATTGTAGATGCCGAGCTTTGTCGCGCGCGACGACAGGTTCGGCACGCCCGGCTCCATGCACACGCGGTCGCCGACCTTCAGCGTCCTGACATTGGCGCCGATTTCGAGGATCGTTCCGGACGCTTCGTGGCCGAGCACCATCGGCGCGCGCACGACATAGCTGCCGATGGCGCCATGGGTGTAGTAATGCACGTCGCTGCCGCAGACACCGACCGTGTGGATGGCGATCCTGACGTCGTCCGGCCCGACATCGAGCGGCAACGCGATCTCGCGCAAGGCCAGCTCACCCTTCTTCTCAAGCACCAGTGCCCGCATCGTATCGTCCTCGCTTCAAGTCTTTTTTTGCCGGAAAACGGAATTCAGGAAGCCGCTGAGCACGCCGAGAAACAAAAGCGGCGGCAGCGACAAAAGCACGACCGAGGCGTTGAGGATGCCCCACGGCACGTTCATGCCTTGCTGGGACAGTTCCGAAGCGACGATCGGCAAGGTCTTGGCGTTGGAGCTGGACAGCATCAGCGCGATCAGGAACTCGTTCCAGACCAGCACGAAGCTGAAGGCGACCGCACCGATCAGGGAGCGGGCAGCCACGGGCAGCGCGATCCGCCAGAACACCGAATAGGCGCCGTAGCCGTCGACGAAGGCGGCTTCCTCGACTTCCTTCGGCACGGCCTGGAAGGCGGGAATGGCAAGCCACATGATCACCGAGATGGTGAGCAGCGAATAGGTGACGATCAGCGCCGCCAGCGTGTCATAAAGCCCGAGCTGAAGCCAGATCACCATCAGCGGGATGGCGACCGCCACCGGCGGCAGGAAGCGCAGCGACAGCACGAAGAACTGGATGTCGCCGGCCCAGCGGTTGGGGTAGCGCGCGACGGCGTAGGCGGCCGGCAGGCCGAGCACCACGCCGATCAGCACCGCGACCCCGCAGGCGATGACCGAGTTGTAGAGACCGGTCATGACGCTGTCGCGACCGATGATGTAGCTGATGTTGGCAAGGGTCGGCGTGAACACCAGGCGCGGCACGCGGGTGATGATGTCGACATTGTTCTTCAGCGAATTGAGCGCTGTCCACAGCAGCGGAAACACGGCCATGAAGCCGGCAAATGCCAGCACGGCCTTGCCTATGAGCCTACCCGGCCTCATGCCTGCACCCGCTTCCACAGCATGGTGAAGGTGATGACGGTGGCGATCATCATCAGCACCGCCATCGCCGAGGCGTAGGACACCTTGCCGGATTCGATGAAGCCTTGCGAGAAGGCGTACATGTCGAGCGTTTCGGTGGCCACGCCCGGACCGCCGCGGGTCATGACATAGATCAGGTCGAAGGAGCGCAGCGACTCGATCATCTTGACGAACATCAGGCTGATCAGCGGCGCCTTGAGCATCGGCAAGGTCACATAGCCATGGATCTGCCAGCGCCTGGCATGGTCGAGCCGCGCGGCCTCGATCGGCTGCGGCGGCAGCGTTTCCAGGAGCTTCAGGACGATGACGGCGAAGAACAGGCCCCATTGCCAGACATCGACCGACGCGACGGCGAACAACGCCGTCGCCGGCTTGGACAGTGGGTCGAAGATCAGCCCGCCGGTCAGCAGGCGATAAGGGTAGGTGGCGATGCCGTAGAGCGGGTGATAGGCGAACTTCCAGACGAAGGCGGCCGAAACGCGCGGCAGCAGCACCGGGATGATGAACAGCAGGCAGTAGACATTGCGCAGGCGTGGGCTGGCGACCTCGAACATCAGGACGCCGAGGCCAATGGCCACAACCATCGTCGCGACAACGGTGACGAACTCCCATTTCACCGACACCCAGACGGCGTTGAGAAAACGCCGGTCGGCGAACAGGTCGGCGAAATTCGAGAGCCAGACATAGGAATATGCTGTCGAGGAGAGCTCACGGTTCTGCAGGGCGATGACAATGGCATAGAATGTCGGCACCATCGACAGGATCAAGAGAATGACGAGCGTCGGCACCACAAACGTGACCGGCAAGGAAGAGCGTCGTGGCATCTGTCTATCCCTGGCTGCGTCTCGATCGATTGAGCATGGCTGGGCCTTTTCGCTATGGCTGGCTCGAACGGCAATGATGGGTACCCGCGGCGCACAGGTCCCGACATCCGCTTGAATGCCGTGGACCGTGCGCCGCAGGGGGAGGATGGCTTATTTCTTCACCAGATCGTTGGCATAGGCCTCGAGCTCGTTGAGGCCGCCCTTGATGTCGGTGCGGGTGCCGGTGACCAGTTCCTCGAGGATGATGCCCCAGCGGTCGCCGAGATCCGGCCAGCGCGGATCCTGCCAGAAGTTGACCGCCGTGACCTTGCCGGTTTCAGCCAGCGCCTGTCCGAGATCGGCGCCGTAGATATCGGCGAATTCCTTGCTGGACAGGACGCTGGTGCGGTTCAGCTCACCGAACTGGTGGGCATCGAGCCGGCGCTTCTCGTTTTCCTTCGAAGTCGCCCAGGCAATGAACAGGCCGGCGCATTTCTTCGAGGCATCGTCGGCGTTGGCTTTCGTGGCGATGGCGAGGCCATGGCCATAGCCGCCGCCGGTGAGCGGCGAGGGCGGCGGCAGGAAGCCGATCTTGCCGACCACTTGCGAGGTCTTCGGGTCGACCGCCATGCCCGACAGCGGCGTCGATTCGACGAGGATCGCGACCTGACCCGACAGGAAGGCGCCGGTCGATTCGTCCCAGCTGCCGGTCTGCGTGCCGGGCGCCGAATCCTTGAACAGTTTCAGATAGGTCTCTGTTGCCTTGACGGCCGCGTCCGAATTGAAGGCTGGCTTGTCGCCGTCGAACCACTGGCCGCCATAGGCCTTGAAGAACGGCATCCAGCGCCAGACATTGGCGCCCGAGCCGCGTGCGCCGCGCAGCGCGATGCCATACATGCCCTTGTCCGGATTGGTCAGCTTCGGCACATCGGCGATCAGCTCGTCCAGCGTCTTCGGCGGCTGGATGCCGGCGGCTTCAAGCACGTCCTTGCGGTAGACCATCAGGTCGCCGCCGCCGGTCAGCGGCGCAAACCACACCTTGCCGTCATAGGTCGCGACCTTCTGGCGGCCAGGATCGAAGTCGGCGTAGTCATAGTCCGCGGGATAGTAATCGGTCAGCGGCACGATCCATTTCGAGGAGGCAAACAACGCGACGTTGGCTTCGTCGACATAATAGACATTGTAGTTGCCGACGGTGGACGCATCGGCGCGCGATTTGGCCCGGCGGTCGTTCTCGTTCAGATAATCGATCTGGAAACCGGCGCCGGCAAGCTTCTCGAACTCGGCCTTGGAGTCCTCCAGAAGGGTCAGGCCATCGCGAGGCTGAGCCAGCACCTTGACCGGCGCCGAGCAGACCGGTGCCTGCGCGAGCGCAAGGGTGGAAACGGTAGCGGAAAGCAAAAAAGCTGCGCCAAGGCTGGCAGCGAGCCGAACTGGTCTCATGGTCTTTCTCCTCCAGGTACACTTCGCAGGAAGCGCAAAGTCCTCGGTTCAGCGATCCTCACCATCGCCCGAGCGACATGCCACCCATCGCCAAAATGCGGAGTTGCGGCGGCTCGTGCTAGAAGCTCCGTTGCAGCAGACCTGTACTTTTATGCATTGTGCAGCGCAAAAAAGGGCGCCCCTCCGGGGCGCCATTCACGTGAGTACCGATTGCACCTGAAATGGCGATTTATGCGCGCATCGTCAGCCGCTGCCGCGACAGCTTGCGATAGGACGACGGCGTCATCTTGTGCTTGCGCATGAACCCACGGTTGAAGTTCGAGATATTCATGTAGCCGACCTGGAAACAGATGTCGGTGATCGGAATATCGGTGTCGGACAACAGCTTGCAGGCCTGCCAGAGCCTGAGCTTGGCGAGGTGGTCGCTGAAGGAGTTGCCGGTGTTCTTCTGGAAGAAGCGCGAGAATGTGCTCTCGGTCATCCCCGCGAGGTCCGCCACTTCCGGCAGCTTCAGGTCCTCGGCGAAATGCTGGAAGAGATAGGTCAGTGCACGCTGGATGATGTCCAGCGAGGCGGCATCCAGGACCGGCGAGAAATCCGGCGACGACAGCAGTTCGTATTCGTCGGTCCTGGCGAGGAGATCGACCAGTTCGAGGAACAGGCAGAGGCGGGCGAGCCCATGCACGGTTCCCATCCGCTCCATAAGCGCGGCGCCTTCCAGCGCGGTGCGGCCATGGAAGACCATGCCGCGCGCCGACCGCTCCAGGAACGGCTCCAGTTCGCGCAATTCAGGCAACAGACCGGCCGAGCCGCGCAGCCTCTGCGCATCGAACTGCAGGACGATGTCGCGGCCCTCGATCAGTTCGCCCGGCTGCACCGCCGTCACCCAGTCGTGCGGCAGCCCGCCGCCGACGATGGTCAGGTAACCCGGCCCGAACTCGCCGATATGATCGCCGACCAGGACCACGCCGGAGGACTTCCGCAACAGGTGGATTTCGTATTCCGGATGGAAGTTCCAGACATTGCGCTCCCACGGATAGTCGTCGAGCCGCCACAGGAAACTGTCGCTCGCCTCGGTGACGATATGTTCGAAGGCCGGCGCCGTGCGCAGCGTCGCAACCGGGTTTTTTCGCTGTCTGAACGCCATCCATTCCTCCCGGCGGGTTCGCCGGCTGCCTATCTCCGAGGCAATTCGTAACAGCCCGTGGCCGGCAAGGGAACGAGGCAACGCCACCCCTGGGGCGGCGCTGGCTCAATCTGTTCCCGCCCCTCCTCCCTTGCCTTCATGTCGCGTTTCGTCCAAAAGCTGACGCAAACGCCGTGAAACCGAAGGTTTTGCCGTTTGATATGCGGCTTCCGGCTTTAATGCCGACGTGCCGTATCTGGAAAGAGCGGAACAATGTCTGCGATCGAAGCCGGCGCTCGCGCGCCGGAAAACCTTTGGCGTCAGGAAATCAGGGCGACGCTGGCGCTCGCCTGGCCGATGGTGCTGACCAATCTGGGCCAGACCGCGATGACGGCGACCGACGTCATGATGATGGGGCGTTTGGGGCCGGACACGCTGGCCAGCGGCGCGCTTGGCGCCAACCTCTATTTCATGCCGCTGATCTTCGGCCTCGGCCTGATGCTGGCGACCTCCCCGATGATCGCGACCGAACTTGGCCGTCGCCGCCATTCGGTGCGCGACCTGCGCCGCACCGTGCGCCAGGGCCTGTGGCTGGCGATCCTGATCTCGATCCCGATCTGGCTCGTGCTTTGGCATGGCGAGGCCATCCTTTTGGCCATGGGCCAGGAACCGGCCCTGGCGCATCAGGCCGGCATTTACCTGCGCTGGCTCGAATGGGCGGTGCTGCCCTTCTATGGCTATATCGTGCTGCGCTCGTTCATCTCGGCGCTGGAGCGGCCGGGCTGGGCGCTGGTCATCGTCTTCGTCGCCGTCGCCTGCAACGCCTTCTTCAACTGGGTGTTCATGTTCGGCAATCTCGGCGTGCCGTCGATGGGCATCGCCGGCTCGGGCCTTGCCACCTCGCTGTCCTCGACCCTGATGTTCACCGGCATGGCCGTGGTGGTGATGCTGGAGAAGAAGTTCCGGCGCTACCGCCTGTTCGGCCGCTTCTGGCGGTCCGACTGGCCGCGCTTCAAGGGCCTGCTGCGGCTCGGCCTGCCGATCGCCGGCATCCTTGCCTTCGAGGTGACGATCTTCAATGCGGCAGCGCTGCTGATGGGCCTGATCGACGCGGACTCGCTTGCCGCGCACGCCATCGCCATCCAGATCGCCTCGATCTCCTTCATGGTGCCGCTTGGCCTCAACCAGGCGGTGACGGTGCGCGTCGGTCTTGCCCATGGCGCCGGCAATCCGGAAGGTGTGTCGCGCGCCGGTTGGACCGCCTTCGTCATCGGCGTCTCGTTCATGGCGCTGATGGGATTGGTCATGGTGTTGTGGCCGCACCTTTTGATCAGCGCCTTCATCGATCTCACCAATCCGGCCAATGCCAGGGTGATCGCGCTTGCCGTGTCGTTCCTGGTGTTTGCTGCCCTGTTCCAAGTGTTCGACGGCGCGCAAGCAGTGGCCGCCGGCATGCTGCGCGGCCTGCACGACACCAAGGTGCCGATGATCTATGCAGCGATCGGCTATTGGGGCGTCGGCCTGCCGCTCGGCGTGCTGCTCGCCTTCCATTTCGGTTTCCACGGCGTCGGCATCTGGATCGGGCTGTCGTCGGGACTGGCCGTGGTGGCGGCGCTGCTTCTGGCGCGCTGGCTGCGGCGCGACAGGATCGCCCCGCCGCTGGCGTTCGGGCATTGAAACAGACCATTGCCGGTTGCCCGCCACCGAACTTTCAGCCGTGATTAATCCCGTTGACGCCGGAACTACGCCGCCTGAACGATCTCGACCAGTTCAACGTCGAACACCAGGTCCTTTCCGGCCAACGGATGATTGCCGTCGAGCTTGACGCTGGCGTCGTTCACGCCGACGACCGTTACCGGCATGGCTCCCCCTTCGCGGGTTCTGACCTGCAATCGAGTCCCGATATCGACATTGATGTTATCCGGCACGCGGGCGCGGTCGATGGTCATGACCGCTTCGGGGCGGTGGGGCCCATAGGCGGCTTCAGCGGGAACGGTGACGCTGCTTTTCGCGCCGACCTCCATGCCCTCGACATGGGTTTCAAGACCGGCGATCACCTGCCCTTCACCCAGGGTGAATTGCAACGGTTCGCCGCCGGAAGCGTCGAATTGAGTGCCGTCGGCCAGACGTCCAGTATAATTGATGCGCACGGTGTCGCCATTCTTGGCCTGTGTCATGGCAGTCATCCTTTTGGGAGCTTTTGAGGGGACCGGCCAGAGGTCGCGGTCCCGTTTTCGATCATCCACGCACTGAGGTGCACGGCGCGAAACTCTGAAACTAGGTGCCAGGCCGCAAATGTAAAGCGCTGCTGCCAACCGGCTTCCCCGTGTGGCCGCCTTCACCACCGAAATCACTCAATGTAGCCGCCGTCGATGCCGGTCAACACAACGTGCTCGTGGCTCAGTGCGCCGACGCGTGCTTCTCCAGACGGCGGGCGTACTGCGTCAGCGGAAAGCACATGACGAAAAAGATCAGCGCCACCAGGCCGTAGACCTTGAACGGTTCGAAGGTCGCGTTGTTGATGGCGTTGGATGTCCTGACCAGCTCCTCGAAGCCGATGATCGAGGTCAGCGCCGTCGATTTGATCAGCTGCACCAGGAAGCCGACCGTCGGCGCGCGGGTGATCGAGAACGCCTGCGGCAGGATGATCAGCCTGAGCTCCTGCAGATAGTGCAGACCGAGACTGGCGCCGGCGTCCCATTGACCCAACGGCAGCGCGTCGACACCGGAGCGCCAGATCTCGGCGAGATAGGCGCTGGCGAAGAAGGTCAGCCCGAGCACGGCGGCCGTCCAGGGTTCGATACGCAGACCGAGCATCGGCAGGCCGAAGAACATGAGGAAGAGCTGCATCAGCAGCGGCGTTCCCTGGAAGAGCGCGATGTAGCCCGAGGCGATGCGCCGGCTCCATGTGCTCTTGGATATCCTGAAGAACAGCACAATCATGCCGACAATCGCGCCGCCTATGAAGGCGGCCAGCGACAACAACACCGTCCAGCGAGCGGCGAGCAGAAGGTTGCGAATGATGTCCCAAAGCGTGAACTCGATCATGACACGCCAGCCCCCAGAACCTGGCGACCGCCGGTGACCAGCAGCCGCCGTAGGGCCATCGACAGGAGAAGATAGACCAGCGTCACGACGAAGTAGGTCTCGAAGGAGCGGAAGGTGCGCGCCTGCAGCATGTCGGCCTCATAGGTCAGCTCACGCACCGCGATCTGCGACACCACGGCCGACTCCAGCATCATGATGACGATCTGGCTGGTGAGTGCTGGATAGATGATCTTGAGCGCCTGCGGCAGCACGATCTTGATGAACACCTGGCGCGGCCGCAGCCCGAGCGCAAGGGCTGCTTCCGTCTGCCCGCCCGGCACCGCGTCGAGCCCGGCGCCGACGATCTCGATGGTGTAAGCCGCCATGTTGAGCGTCATCGCCAGCATGGCGGCCAGGATCGGATCGAGCCTGATGCCGAGGCTCGGCAGGCCGAAGAAGATGAAGAACAGCTGCACCAGGAACGGCGTGTTGCGCATCACCTCGACATAGCAGGCGATGGCCCGTTTGAGCGCAACGGGACCGTTCCGCCGCCCCGCAGCGCCAAGGATGCTGAGCAGCGTTCCGGCCAGCGTTGTGACGGCGATCAATAGGATCGTCGTGGCGGTGCCGTGGGCAATGTCGCCCACGGCACCTGGGAGCCAGCCGAAGGCCACGGAAACTCAATCCTTGAGGTTGTCGGGGTTGAGCGGGGTCTTCAGCCAGGCTTTCGAGCTTTCGTCGAGCTTGCCGTCAGCCAGCATCTTGGTGATGGCATCGTTGACCGCCTTCTTGAGGGCGTCCTCATTCTTGTTGAGGCCAATATGCGAGGGCGAGGTGAGAAGCTGGAATTTCTGCTCCGGCTTCAGCGCGTCCTGCTTGGCCAGCACCTGGGCGCCGACATCGTTGCCGACGACCATCAGCTGGGTCTGGCCGGAGATGAAGGCCTGGATCACCGAATTGTAATTGTCGAAACGCTTGATGTCGGCCGAGGCGGGCGCGGCCTCGGTCAGCGAGGTGTCTTCGAGCGTGCCGCGATTGACGGCGATCGACTTGTCGGCAAGATCTTCCTTGCCTTTGACCGCCATCGCGGCCGGCCCGATCACCGCGATGTAATAGGGGGCGTAGGCGGCGGCGAAGTCGATGACCTGCTCGCGCTCCTTCGAATAGCCAACGCTCATCAGGATGTCGACGCGATGGTCGTTCAGATAGGGAATGCGGTTCTGGCCGGTGACGGCGACCGGATTGAGCTTCACCTTCAGCGTATCTGCGATGTATTGCGCCACGTCCATGTCGTAGCCCTTGAGGCTCATGTCGGCACTCGCCGAGGAGAAGGGCGGGAAGTCGGCGAAGACGCCGACATTGATGCTGCCGGCCTTGGTGATATCAGCCAGCGCGTCGGCGTTGGCCGCCTGCGTGGCGAAGCCCATACCGGCGGCGCCGAGCATCAGGACGGCGGCGATGGACGATTTGAGTGTCGTGCGGATTGTCATTGTCATTCCCCTATCTGGAAGCTTTTGATTGTTGGGTCGGCCGCCGGCTCCAGCGCGGCGGCCGCCTTTGCGTTTTCGAACGTCAGGCGCCCTTGCCAGTAATTGCGGGGCTGAACACCATCAGGCTCAATATCTCGAACAGCACCTGGGCGGCGGCATGGGCGGTGTTGGTGGTGGCGTCATATTGCGGCGCCACCTCGACGACGTCGCCGCCGACAATGTTGAGGCCTTTGAGGCCGCGCAGCAATTCAAGCACTTCGCGCGTGGTCAGGCCGCCGACTTCAGGCGTGCCGGTGCCCGGCGCGAAGGCCGGATCGACGCTGTCGATGTCGAAGGACACATAGGTTGGACCGTCGCCGACGATCTTGCGCGCTTTCTCGATGATGGCCGGGATGCCGAGCCCGGTCACCTCCTCGGCATGAACGACCGTCATGCCGGACTCGTAGGTGAACTCCCACAGATACTCGGCCGAGCCGCGGATGCCGATCTGGATGGTGCGGGTCGGGTCGAGCACGCCGTCGAGCACCGCGTTGCGGAACGGCCCGCCGTGGTGGAACTTGGTCATGTCGAACAGGCCGCTGGTGTCGCAATGGGCATCGATGTGGATGAGGCCGACCGGCGCCTTCTTGCCGACGGCCTTCAGGATCGGGTGGCTGATCGAATGGTCGCCGCCGACCGACAAGGGAATGACGCCGGCATCGACGATCTGGTTGGTGCGGCGTTCGATGTCCTCATGGCTGGTCTCGAGCCGATAACGGCTGCGAAAGGGCGTATCGCCGATGTCGGCGACCCTGAGTTCATGCGTCGGCGCGCATTCCAGCACGTGATTGTAGGGGCCGATGCGTTCGATGGCGCGCAGCGCCCTCGGCCCGAAGCGCGAGCCTGGCCGGTTGGTGACGCCGAGGTCCATCGGCACGCCGATCATCGCCACCTGCAAATCGCCGAAATCCGGATTCTCCGCCGCTATCTCGCGGTAGGGCGCGGCAAGGAAGGTCGGGATGCCGGCATAGGGCGCAAGCCGGGTGCCGCTCTTGGAAAAGATCTTGTCGGCAACCTTGCGGAACTTCGGGTCGAACATCTCGCCGCCATGGCTCTCGCCATATTTGCGACGCAACGCGTCGAGCTTGCCGCGATCGTAACCCATATCCGCTCCTCCTGGGCTGATGCAGTGCGGCCCGTCGACGATCCGATGCGAACTGGCCGTCATCCGGCCGGGTCGCTGTCCCGCTGGCTGCCTGCAGATTTGACGTCTTGGTGCTATTCCGTGCCAAAGTGTCCGGCAGCCGCCTTGAAAAAGCAATTGATATTGTTAGGGTCTTTTCTGTGAGAAAAACTCACAAACAACGAGTCCATGATGGCCAAGCGCCTACCACCCCTGAACCCGCTGCGCGCCTTCGAGGCAACGGCGCGCCATGGCTCGCTGACCAAGGCGGCGAGTGAGCTCAATGTCACGCATGGCGCCGTCAGCCACCAGATCAAGGCGCTGGAGCAATCGCTCGGCGTCAAGCTGTTCGAGCGGGTCGGCCAGCGCGTCAAGCTGACGCCGCACGGCGCCGAACTCCTGCCGGCGGTATCGACCGCTTTCGACGGCATCGCCGCCGCCACGCAGCGGCTTACGCGGCCGGCAAGCAGCGGCGCGCTGTCGGTGTCCTGCGTGCCGGCGCTGCTGCTTTTGTGGATGACGCCGAGGCTTGGCAGCTTTACCGCGCAATATCCCGACATCCAGCTGACGCTCATCCCCTCCAACGACGCCAGGGATATCCGTGCGCCGCATATCGATGTCTGCGTGCACTATGGCAACGGAACCTGGACGGATTGCTGGATGCGCAAGTGGTCGGGCCTCGAACTGTTCCCGGTGGTCAGCCCGACCTTGATCAACAACCGTCCGATCCGCAGCGTCAGGGACCTCGCCGATCATGTCTTCCTGCATGGCGACGACGGCCGCGAGTGGCACACCTGGCTGGCCGCCGCCGACGCATTGGACCTCGAACGTGGCCGCCGCCATCATCTCGGCGATGCCCGCATGGCGACCGAGGCCGCGGTGCACGGCCATGGCGTGGCGCTGGGCGACTCCGTCACGGCAAGCGCGCTGCTGGCCAGGGGCATGCTGGTCGCGCCGTTCAGCCTGTCGGTACCGGCGGTCGATGATTTCTATGTCGTCTGCCGCAATGAAATGCGGGCGACGCCGATCGTGCAGGTGTTCATCGACTGGCTGTTCGCCGAGAAGGCCGGGGATGACGGCCGCGCCGGCGCTCCGGTCGCCGGCCGTATCATCAGCCGCCGCAAGCGTCCGGCGCTCAAGGTCATCGGCGCGAAGACCGCGGGTTGAGCCGGCCGCGGATGGCCACACGCAGGCCGGTCTTTTTGTCGGGCCAGCCTGAAAGCGGGCAGCGTTTTGGCCAATTCGATGCTATGAGGCCTGTCGCGATTGTGGATGGCAGGCAGCGAAGGCGGCAGCGAGCATGGCAAAAACCGATATAGCGCGGCGCGTCTACAACCACACCTGGAAGCTCGATCCGATCGTGCGCAGCCTGCTCGACACGGATTTCTACAAGCTTTTGATGCTGCAGATGATCTGGGGCATGTATCCCAAGGTCGACGCCACCTTCTCGTTGATCAACCGCACGACCTCGGTAAAGCTTGCCGACGAGATCGACGAAGGCGAGCTGCGCGAACAGCTCGACCATGCCCGTACGCTGCGCTTCTCCAAGAAAGAGATGATCTGGCTCGGCGGCAACACTTTCTACGGCCGCAAGCAGATTTTCGAGCCGGAATTCCTCGCCTGGCTGGAAGGCTTCCGGCTGCCCGACTACGAGCTGTCGAAGCGTGATGGCCAGTATGAGCTGACCTTCAGCGGGCCATGGATGTACACCACGCTGTGGGAGATCCCGGCGCTCGCCATCATCAACGAGCTTCGGTCTCGCGCGGCCATGCGGGCCTTCGGCCCCTTCGCGCTCGATGTGCTCTATGCCCGCGCCAAGGCCAAGATGTGGGCCAAGACCGAGCGGCTGAAGGCGCTGCCCGGCATCCGCATTTCCGACTTCGGCACGCGCCGCCGGCATTCCTTCCTGTGGCAGCGCTGGTGCGTCGAAGCGTTGAAGGAAGGCATCGGCGAAGCCTTCACCGGTACCTCCAACGTGCTGCTGGCCATGGACAACGATCTCGAGGCGCTCGGCACCAACGCGCACGAGCTGCCGATGGTGTTCGCGGCACTGGCCAACTCGGAAAAAGAGCTGAGAGAGTCGCCCTACAAGGTGCTGCAGGACTGGCAGCGCTACTATGGCGGCAATTTGCTGATCGTGCTGCCCGATGCCTTCGGTACCGCCTCGTTCCTGCGCGACGCGCCGGATTGGGTCGCAGACTGGACCGGCTTCCGCCCCGACAGCGCGCCGCCGATCGAGGGCGGCGAGAAGATCCTGTCCTGGTGGCGCGAGAAGGGCAAGGATCCCAAGCAGAAGCTTTTGATCTTCTCCGACGGGCTCGAGGTCGAGACCATCGAGGAGACCTACCGCCACTTCAAAGGCAAGGTGCGCATGTCCTTCGGCTGGGGCACCAACCTGACCAATGATTTCGAGGACTGCGCACCGATCGAAACCAACAGGCTGGACGCCATATCGCTGGTCTGCAAGGTCACCGAGGCCAATGGCAGGCCTGCGGTGAAGCTTTCCGACAACCCGGCCAAGGCGACCGGCGACGAGAAAGAGATCGAGCGCTATATCAGGATTTTTGGCGAGAAGGATCGCGTGGAGCAGCTGGTCAAGGTTTGAGGGG